>NZ_RZQT01000058.1:0-39677 GCF_003998485.1 Mesorhizobium sp. M7A.F.Ca.CA.001.04.2.1 | reverse complement strand
TTCCCCTACTCTCCTAACTTATAGAACCGGCTGATAATCCCCCACGCCTCATCCGCGGTGTCGACGAAGTCGATGATGTCCTGATCACCGGGGCTGATCGTGCCCTGCTCGGCGAGGAAATCGAGATCGATCGCCCGCTTCCAGAAGGATTTGCCGAACAGGATCACCGGCACGCGCTCCATGCGCCCTGTCTGGATCAGGGTCAGCGTCTCGAAGAATTCGTCCATCGTGCCGAAGCCGCCCGGAAACACCGCGACCGCCTTGGCGCGCATGACGAAATGCATCTTGCGGATAGCGAAATAATGGAAGTTGAAGCAGAGCTCCGGCGTCACATAGATGTTCGGCGCCTGCTCGTGCGGCAAGACGATGTTGAGGCCTATCGACGGCGCGCCGACATCGTCGGCGCCGCGGTTTCCCGCTTCCATCACGCCCGGCCCGCCGCCGGTCACCACGACATATTCGCGGTAATAGGAGGTAGCCGATTGCTGCGAGCAGAGGCGGGCGAATTTTCGCGCTTCCTCGTAGTATTTGCTGTTCTCTTCGAGGTTCTTCTTCTGCGTCTCGTTCTTGGCCGCCCAGGCCTCGCCGCCGGGTTCCGGCAGGCGCGCACCGCCGAACAGGATCACCGTCGAGCGGATGCCGCGTTCGGCTAGGATCATTTCCGGTTTCAGGAGTTCGAGTTGCAGCCTGACCGCGCGCAACTCGCGCCGCGTCATGAAGTCGGGATCGTTCCAGGCGAGCCGGTAGGTTTCGGCACGCGTCTGCGGCGTGTCAGGCACGCTCTTCGACCGCTCCAGATCCTCGTCCGAATGCGGCAGCGGCGTCCACCCCGCCTTTTCCATAGGAGTCATAACTACCCGTCCAATTCCCTTAACTGCGCCGTCCCGTGACGCACACGCGATTGACCCCCATTAAGCCTTAACATAGGGTCCGCGCGACTTTCAAAACAGGTTAAGGCTCAGCCCCTTAACAGCTTGGTAATGGAGCGAATTCATGTCGAAGCCCGATCTGGCGAGCCTCGAAAAGAGCATCGAGAAGGCCTTCGAGGAACGCGATGCGATTTCGACTGCGACGCGCGGCGAAACGCGCGATGCCATCCAGTCGGCGCTTGACCTGCTCGACCGCGGCGCCGTCCGCGTCGCCGAGCGGCAGGCCGACGGCAAGTGGCATGTCAACCAGTGGCTGAAGAAGGCCGTGCTTTTGTCCTTCCGGCTCAACCCGATGGAGATCATCAAGGGTGGTCCCGGCGAAGCGACGTGGTGGGACAAGGTGCCGTCGAAGTTCGATGGCTGGGGCGCTGTCGATTTCGAAAAGGAGGGCTTTCGCGCCGTGCCGGGGTCGATCGTGCGTCGCTCGGCCTATATCGCGCCGGGCGCCGTGCTGATGCCGTCCTTCGTCAATGTCGGCGCCTACGTCGATACAGGCACCATGATCGACACCTGGGTCGGGGTAGGCTCCTGTGCCCAGATCGGCAAGAACGTGCATCTTTCCGGCGGCGTCGGCATCGGCGGCGTGCTGGAGCCGATGCAGGCAGGTCCGACCATCATCGAGGACAATTGCTTCATCGGCGCGCGCTCGGAAGTGGTCGAGGGCTGCATCGTGCGCGAAGGCTCGGTGCTCGGCATGGGCGTCTTCATCGGCCAGTCGACCAAGATCGTCGACCGCGCCACCGGCGAGATTTTCTACGGCGAAGTGCCGCCGAATTCCGTCGTCGTCGCCGGAGCGATGCCGGGCAAGCCCTTTCCGAACGGCGAGCCGGGTCCGAGCCTCTACTGCGCCGTCATCGTCAAGCGCGTCGACGCCAAAACCAGGTCCAAGACCTCGATCAACGAATTGCTGCGCGATTGATCTTTGCGCAAAGCGGGCGCACCTTCCGCCGGCGCGACAATCGGTCGCGCGGGTTCATCATGGAGGGGTGACATGGACTGGAAGTATCTGCTCACAAGTTTTGACGGTCGCATCAACCGTGGCAAGTTCTGGGCCGCGATTGGCGTTTTCATCGTCATTGGCATCGTTGCCTTTATTCTCGATGCGATCCTCGGTACACGCATCACCACGGCCAGTGGCGCCCAGATCGGCATCATCGGCATTCTCATCGCTCTGGCCTCGATCTATTTCGCACTCGCAGTCTACGCCAAGCGCTGGCATGATCGCGGCAAGTCGGGCTGGTGGAGCCTGATCATGCTGGTGCCATTGATCGGCCCGATCTGGTTTCTGGTGGAATGCGGCATTCTCGAAGGCGCCAGGGGCGCCAATCAATATGGACCGGACCCGCTTGCCTGACAGATCAGATCTCACCTGGCTTTTCTTCAAAACCTCGGGCCGCGTCAGTCGCGCGGCCTATTTTCTTGGCGGGTTGCTCGTCGCCATCATCCAGGCCTTCCCGCTCTACCGCTTCACGCTGGTGCCGGAAGGTTCGGCCGAGAGCAACATGTGGTCGTTCATCTTCTTCGTCGCCTTCATCGCCTCGCTGTGGTCGAACATTGCCCTGGCGGTCAAGCGGCTGCACGATTTGGACAAGCCGGGCATTGCGGCGCTGATCTTGTTCGTGCCGGTGGTCTCGATCGTGGCCTTCCTTGTGTTGTGCCTGTTTCCGGGGCAGCCTGGACCCAACCGCTACGGCCGGCGCACCAACGAGCCAGCACAACCCTGAGGTTCGATCGGACATGCGCTACCGTACGCTTGATCCGAAACTGATCATCGAGACCGCAGAACGGCTGGAGACGCGCGTTGCGGAGCGTTTCCCCGATGCCGGCCTGCGCGGCGTTGCCGCCGAACTGGTCTCGCTGTCGCGCGACCTGGCACAGGGCGCCAAGGCCCTGGAAGCGCCGATCTGGTGGCTGCGCGGCCTCATCGTCGCCGCTGTCGTTGCCGGCGCACTGATGTTCATCTTCGTCGGCACCGTCCTGCCATTCGACCGCATTTCCAAACCGGGTGATGCCGTCCAGTCGGTGCAAGGCATCGAAGCTTCGCTCAACATGTTCATCCTCGCCATTGTCGGATTTCTCGCCTTGATCCGCTCTGAGGAGCGCATCAAGCGCAAGCAGGTCTTTCGCCAGCTGCATGGCCTGCGCTCGCTGATCCACGTCATCGACATGCACCAGCTGACCAAGGATCCGGCGGCGCTGTCGGCCGATTTCAAGCCGACGTCGCATTCGCCCGCCCGCATCACCAATGCCGCCGACCTGGCGCGTTACCTCGACTATTGCTCCGAAATGCTGTCGATCACCGGCAAGATCGCCGCATTGTTCGCGCAGTCGGTCAATGACGACGTGGTCATCGACGGCGTCAACGATATCGAGAACCTGGCGTCCAACCTGTCGCGGAAAATCTGGCAGAAGATCACGTTGATCGACGGCCGGCCGGTGCAACAATCTGCTCCGGCGCCAGGCCCGGCGAGCCAAGCCGCTCCGCTTCCGCTGCGCGCACCAAGGCGATGATCCGCTGAACCGTCGGCACGGGCGTGCCGGCCTTCCCCGCCAGCCGCAAGATGGCACCTTGCAAGTCGTCGATCTCCGTCGGCCGGCCGCGCTGAAGATCGTCCCACATCGACGAGCGCGCCTGCGGGTCGATCGCCAGCATGCGCCGCGCCAAGAGCTTGAACAGCCAGTCCGGCAGCCTGAGCACTTTCGGCAGCAGCGCCGGCCGCAGGCCGGCGATCCGCGCCGGCTCGATGCCGGACGCTTTCAGCGCCGTCAGCGCCTCGTCGATCTGGCTGGCCAGGATCAGCCGCCAGCGTCGGTCGGCCAGTTCGGTTGCCAGCGGCAGGCCGGAAAGCGCCACCAGCGCGTTGTTCAGATTCATCAGCAGCTTACCCCACAGCACCGCCTTCATGTCGCCATGCGCTTCAACCGCAAACCCTTCGACGCCAAGCAGGCCGACCAGGCCGGCATCGCCATCCTCGACCATCACCTTGCCGTCGCTGGCGCGGTGCACGCGCAGCGGCAGCTCGCCGTCCGGCGACTGCACCACATTGAACGGCACCATGCCGGCCAGCACCGTTCGCCGGCCAAGTCCGGCACGCAGTCTGTCGGCATTGTCGACACCGTTCTGCAGGCTGATCACCACGGCGTCGGGCCGGGCATGAGCTTTGATAAGATCCGCCATGTCCTGAGTGGCGCCGCTCTTGACCGTGACCAGGATCACGTCCGCCTGCGGCAGGGTGGCGGCCGGATCGGTGGTGACGGCAAGCGCCTCCGGCTTGATCGAGCGATCGCGGCCCTGGAGGTCGCTGACCCGCAATCCACCCTGCCGCAACGCTGCCTCGATGCGCGGCCGGGCCAGCAGAATGACCTTTCGGCCGGCCAGCGTCAGGCAGCCGCCGGCATAGCAGCCAATGCTGCCGGCACCGGCTATGACGATCCGTTTGTCCTTGTCTGCCATCCTGTCGCCCGCGCCGGGTCGCAACTATACGACATGAAAACCATAATATCGGCGGTATCGCCAGCCATGAGGCTGGCCCCTATGTCTGGCCGTGACAGGCCCTGCGCTTTCGACTATCGCTTTTGCCATGACGCTGCCCACCGATCCCGCCGAAAACCTCGCCGCCCTTATCCGTTGCGCTTCGGTGACGCCCGCTGAGGGCGGTGCGCTGACCGCGCTGGAGACGATGCTCAAACCGCTCGGCTTCCTGGTCGATCGGCCGGTGTTTTCCGAAGACGGCACGCCCGATATCGAAAACCTCTATGCAAGGCGTTCCGGCAATGGGCCGCATCTGATGTTCGCCGGCCACACCGACGTGGTGCCGGTCGGCGACGAAGCCGCCTGGACGCATCCGCCCTTCGCCGCCGAGATCGCCAATGGCGAGATGTATGGCCGCGGCGCCGTCGACATGAAGGGCGGCATCGCCTGTTTCATCGCCGCCGTGGCGCGCCATGTCGAGGCCAATGGCGGTCCGAAAGGCTCGGTCTCGCTGCTGATCACCGGCGACGAGGAAGGCCCCGCGATCAACGGCACGGTCAAGCTGCTCGAATGGGCGGCTTCCAGGGGCGAGAAATGGGATGCCTCTGTCGTCGGCGAGCCGACCAACCCGGATGCGCTGGGCGACATGATCAAGGTCGGCCGCCGCGGCTCGATGTCCGGCGCCGTCACCGTCAATGGCCGCCAGGGCCATGTCGCCTATCCCTTGCTTGCCGACAATCCGGTGCGCGGGCTGATGAGCCTGGTCGATGCCTTGCTGCATCCGGTTTTCGACAAGGGAACCAGGGATTTCCAGCCGACCAATCTGGAAATCACCTCCATCGATGTGGGCAACCCGGCCACCAATGTCATCCCGGCCAAAGCGACCGCGACCTTCAACATCCGCTTCAACGACACCTGGACGGACGAGACCCTGCAGGCCGAAATACACAACCGGCTCGACCAGGCGGCGAGGCGCAAGAAGTACCGGCAGGGCAAGAAGACGCCGGTCGACTACGAGCTCGTCTGGCGCGACCGGCCGAGCCATGTCTTCCTGACCCGTGACGACAGGCTGATCGAAACGCTGCGCGGCTCGATCAAGTCGGCGGTCGGCAAGGAGCCGACGCTGTCGACCTCAGGTGGAACCTCCGACGCGCGTTTCATCAAGGACTATTGTCCGGTGGTCGAGTTCGGGCTGGTCGGCAAGACCATGCACATGGTCGACGAGCGCGTCGCCATTGCCGACCTCGAGACGCTGACGCAAATCTACCAGCGCTTCATAGAAGACTGGTTCGGACAGGGCTGAACAGCATGCTTTCGGCGGACGAAACCCAAGCTTCGCTGACGGGCGCCTGGCGATTGATGCTCGGCAGAGCCGACGGCCTGCGCCTGCTCGACCTGTCGGCCGACGGCTTCTGGAATTCCTTCTTCGCCATTGTCGTTGCAGCACCGGCGCTGATCGTCGGCTGGGTCGGCATCGCCAACGAAATCGGCGATCCCGACGCCTTCGCGGGGCGCTTCAGCATGCTGGTGCGCCTGGCGACGGTCGACATCGGCTCCTGGGTGCTGCCGCTGGTTGCGCTCGCTTTCATCGCGCCGCGCGCCGGCATAGGCGGCCGCTTTGTCCACTACGTCGTTGCCAGCAACTGGGCTTCGGCCATCACCGCCTGGCTGATGCTGCCTTCGGCGCTGATCCGGCTTTTCCTGTCGTCCGCAAGCCAGGTTTCGAGCCTTGTGTCGCTGTTCCTCTTTGCCCTTTCTATGGTGCTGACCTGGCGCATGACAAATGCCACGATGGGCAGGGGCGCAGCGGTCGGCACGGCCGTTTTCGTCGGCATGTTCATTGCGTCGCTGCTGGTGCTGTTCGGCCTGCAGACGTTGCTCGGCATCACCGTCCCGGACGATGTCGGAGTTCAGAGCCTTTCCGGGCTCGTCTCGACCGGATAATCGACACCGGAGAGAAACAGCCCGTCGGGCGGCGCCACCTGGCCGCAGGCGGCGCGGTCGCGCGCCTCGAGCGCCGTTTTCAGGTCGGCCGCGCTCCAGCCGCCGTCGCCGACACGCTTGAGCGAGCCGACCATCGAACGCACCTGGTTGTGCAGGAACGAGCGCGCCGAAGCCCTGACCTCGATCATGTCGCCTTGTCGGCTCACATCGAGCCGTTCCAGCGTCCTGATCGGGCTGTTGGCCTGGCACTGGGTCGAGCGGAAGGTGGTAAAGTCATGCCGTCCGAGCAGGACCTTTGCCGCTTCGTGCATGGCGCCGGCGTCGAGCCGCTTCGGCACCCACCACACCTTGCCCTTGTCGAGCGCGGCCGGCGCGCGGCGGTTCAGGATGCGGTAGAGATAGTGGCGGCCAATGGCCGAGAAGCGGGCGTCGAAACTGTCGGAGACCACCGTCGCTTTCAGGATGGCGATGCGCGCCCCGGCCGCCTGCAGATGGGCGTTGACGGCATCGCGCACCTTGTCGCTCGGCCACGCCTTGACGAGGTCGACATGCGCCACCTGCGCAGTCGCATGCACGCCGGCATCGGTGCGGCCGGCGGCGCGCAGCCTGATCGCTTCGCCGCAGAATTTTTCGATCGCCTGTTCGATCGCCTGCTGCACCGAAGGCTGATCCGCCTGGTGCTGCCAGCCGGCAAACAGGCTGCCGTCATATTCGATGTCGAGGCGAAAACGCGGCATTTGCGGCTAGAGCTCTCGCCTCGAGCAATTCCAGGAAAAGTGTGAAACGGTTTTCCGTTCGGAATTGCGTTAAAACAAAGAGGAGTGCAGTTCGCCGTTTCCGTGAAAACGGCTGACTGTTCTACGCGGCGAGAGCGGTGAAGGCGGAGGCGTAGACCAGCCTGCCTGCTTCTGGCGCGTCACCCCAGGCCAGCGCCTGCAGCGCTTCGCCCTGGTATTCGCTTTCGAAGTTCTCGGCACGCGTGTGGCTATAGCCGAAACGCCCGTAATAGGTGGGGTCGCCCAGCACCACGGCCAGCGTCTCACCACCATCCTTGAGGCGGATATGCGCCTCGCGGATCAGCGCGCCGCCAATGCCGCTGCCATGGAACGAGGGCTCCACCGCCAGCGGCGCCAGCGCTACGGCCGCGAAGGTCTTGCCGCCATTCTGGACGAACAGCCGCGAAAACAGGATATGGCCGACCACCTGGCCGTCCTCTTCCGCAACCAGTTCGGCAACCGCGTCGCCGCCGGTCACCAGCGCGTCGACCAGACCGGCCTCCGCCTGCTGGCCGAAAGCGTGTTCCTCGACGAGGCGGATGGCCTCGCGATCCCGCGGCGTTGCCGCGCGTATCGACATCATGCTCATGAGAATTTCAGTCCTTTTTCGATCTTGGCCCCGCGCAGGAATTCCGACGCGGCAGCGGGCTTTCCGCCCGCCCGTTGAACTTCGACCAGCCTGATCGCGCCTGCCCCGCAGGCGACCGTCAGCCGGTCATCGAGAATTCCTCCCGACTCGCCCAAATCTTCCGAAGGCGACAGGCCTTGCGACAGCGTCGAGCGAAGCAGTTTCAGCCGCTCCTGGCGGCCGCCAATTCCTATCTCCGACCAGGCGCCTGGAAAGGGCGACAGGCCACGAATATGATTGTGGACCTCACTTGCCGAGCGAGTCCAGTCCACGCGAGTCTCGGATTTATCGATTTTCTTGGCGTAGGTCACCCCATCCACAGCTTGTGTGGTGAATGTCAGGGTGTTCCCTTCCAACCGCGCCAGCGCTTCCACCATCAAGGCAGCACCGACACTCATCAACCGATCATGCAGATCGCCGGCTGTCATATCGGGTTCGATGGCGCACTTTTCAACCAGCCCGACCGGACCGGTGTCCAGGCCCTCTTCCATGCGCATCACCATCATGCCGCTTTCCAGGTCACCGGCCATGATGGCGCGCTGGATGGGGGCGGCGCCGCGCCAGCGCGGCAGAAGCGACGCATGGCCGTTGACGCAGCCGAGCCGGGTTGCCTCCAGAACCGCCTTCGGCAGCAGCAAGCCATAGGCGACGACCACCGCCACATCGGCCTGCAAGGCGCGAAAAGCGGCCTGTTCGGCCTCGCCTTTGAGCGAAACCGGCGTCCGCACCTCGATGCCCAGTCGCTCCGCCTCGCGCTGCACCGGCGACGGCGTCAGCTCCAGCCCGCGTCGTCCGGCAGCGCGCGGCGGCTGGGTATAGACGGCTGATATCTCATGGCCAGCCTCGGCGATCGCGCGCAAGGTCGGCACCGAAAACTCCGGCGTACCCATGAAGATGACGCGAAGGGGCATTTTTTCTTCCGGTATCCTGTCTTCTTGCTCGCGCAGTGTGCCGGCTCAGGCATCCGCTTCAAACGGGTTTACGAGCTTTAGGTCAAGGCCGTCGAAGTCGCGGGACGACCGTCGCGCTATCTTTCCGCTTCGATCTTCTCCATGATTTCCGCGTATTCATCGCCAATTGCGCTTTCAGATACGAAAGCCGAGCGAATTGCAGCCCACGCCGAGAGGCTCGACTCCTCTCGGGCCGGCCTCTCCGCAACTATGCCTTTGCGCAGAAGGCCGATGGCCTTGTCCGAGACGCTTTGGCCGACCTCGCGCGCCGCCAGTTCGATCTCGCGCTTCAAAGGCTCAGGAATGTCCCTGATCAGCATGTCGACCGTCGGCATCTCCATTTGGTGGCAATCCTGCCGACAATAGGCCTGGAGGGGACTCCCGTACCTTATCCCGCGAGCTTGCCCGGCGCCTTGTCCCTGGCGAGCTTCTTGAATTTCTTTACCACCATGTCGCGCTTCAGCTTCGAGATGTGATCGA
The DNA here is from genome assembly GCF_003998485.1 of Mesorhizobium sp. M7A.F.Ca.CA.001.04.2.1. Lineage (NCBI taxonomy): Bacteria > Pseudomonadati > Pseudomonadota > Alphaproteobacteria > Hyphomicrobiales > Phyllobacteriaceae > Mesorhizobium > Mesorhizobium sp. M7A.F.Ca.CA.001.04.2.1. Next base: position 30,498 of record NZ_RZQT01000058.1, on the reverse strand, counting down.
TGAACAGGACGCCATTGAGGTGGTCGATCTCGTGTTGCAGGCAGGTCGCCATCAACCCCTCGGCCTCTATCTCCTGCAATTTGCCGTCGCGGTCGAGATATTTGACCCGCACGGAGGCGGGGCGTTCGACCTCGGCGTAATAATCCGGGATCGACAGGCAGCCTTCCTCATAGACGGAGCGCGCGTCGGCGCTCTCCAGGATTTCCGGATTGATGAAGACATGCGGCGCCGGCGTCTCGTCTTCCTTGGCGAGATCGATCACCAGCAAGCGCAGCGGCTCGCCGATCTGGATTGCCGCCAGCCCGATGCCCGGCGCATCATACATGGTCGCCAGCATGTCGTCGGCTAATTTGCGCAAAGGCGCGTCGACACGCTCTACGGGCTTGGAAACCTCGCGCAGGATGGGGTCGGGAAGGATGATGAGCGGCTTGATCGGCATGGCGTTCCACCTAAGACCTCCAGCGAAACGCGTCAACCGGTTGGCATCAGGCGCGTTCACGTTTTGATCTGTGCTATCGCGGCGAATCGTCTATGCTGTCCACATGAATGATTTGAGCACCATCCTTTCGGAGCCTGTCGCCCGGCTTGGCGCCACAACGATCACGCTCGGCCATGCGCTGGCCTTCGGCGTTTTGCTGTTTCTGGCCCTGTTCGTGGCGCTGGTCATTGCGTTGTGGCGGTCGGCCAAGGCGCGCGCCGTGGCGGCCGCGGAAGCCGCCGATCATGCCCGCGATGCGGAAGTGCGGATGGCCGGCATTCTGCAAAGCCAGGCCGAAATGCAGGGCCGCATGGGCGCCATTGCGGAAGTGTTCGGCGCACGGCAGGCGGAACTGACGCAATCGATCGGCCAACGCCTCGACGCCATGACCGGCCGGCTCGGCCAGACCATGACCGAGCAGACCAAATCCACGCATGAGAGCCTGGCCAAATTGCAGGAACGGCTGGCGGTCATCGACGTCGCGCAAGGCAACATCCAGTCGCTCGCCGGCCAGGTCGTGCAATTGCAGGCGATCCTCTCGAACAAGCAGACGCGCGGCGCGTTCGGCCAGTCGCGCATGGAGGCGATCGTTGCCGACGGCCTGCCGCACGGTGCCTATGAGTTCCAGGCGACGCTGTCGAACGGCAGCCGGCCCGACTGCCTGGTGAAGATGCCGAACGGCGCGCCGTCGCTGGCCATCGATGCAAAATTTCCGCTGGAAGCCTGGAACGCCATCCGCGCCGCCGATGGCGCCGATCTGCAGAAGGCAGCTTCGCAGGCCTTCCGCCGCGACATCGAGATACATGTCCGCGATATCTCGGAAAAATACCTGATCCAGGGCGAGACGCAGGACACTGCCTTCATGTTCGTGCCGTCGGAATCGGTGTTCGCCGAGATCCACGAGAATTTCGAGGCGATCGTGCACAAGGCGCACCGTGCGCGCGTCGTCATCGTCTCGCCGTCGCTGCTGATGCTGTCGATCCAGGTCATCCAGGCGATCCTCAAGGATGCCCGCATGCGCGAACAGGCGCACCTGATCCAGGGCGAGGTCATCCGGCTGATGGAGGATGTTGCGCGTGTCGATGAGCGGGTGCGCAAGCTGCAGGTGCATTTCGGCCAGTCGGCCAAGGACATCGACGACATACTGGTTTCGACGTCGAAGGTCACCAAGCGCGGCCAGAAGATCGAGGCGCTGGAATTCGGCGCGCAGCCCGACGGCGATGCCGCCGTAGACGCCGCGTCACGGGGTCCCGCCGCCAAGGTCGATACCGGCGCGCGCGTTGCCGATTCGAAAACCGGGCAGCTCAGGCTGAGGGTCGTCGAAGGCGACGATTGAGGCGCGGTGCCGGACCGGCGCTACTGCTCCTCCAACGTGGTCATGCCCTGAAATTCAGGCAGCCAGTGCAGCGCCGAGCGGTGCCATTTCTGCTGTGTCGGGATCAAATCCTGGCGCTGCCGCGCGGTCCCCACGCGAATTCCATAGACCTTCGGACCATCTCCGACAGACGTGGCGTAAAGATGCGAACCGCAGTCGGCGCAAAAGGCCTGGGTGCGCTTGGCGCCGCTCGCCACGATCTTGATGTAGACTTTCGGCGTGCCCTTGGTGATGCGATAGTTGCTTTCCGGCGCCGGAACCGTAAGGCGAAAAGCCGTGCCAGTCAGTTGCTGGCAATCCGTGCAGTGGCAGATCGTGGTCTTTTCCGGATCGACCTCCGCCTCGTAGGTGATGGCGCCACAATGACAGCCGCCGTCTATTCTCATCTTCGTTCCTCCAAAGCCCCTTCAATCTAGCGGCGCAAGGCCGTGAGGCAATGGCACGGTTTTAGTCCAGGGCAGGATCGGATGCGGAATCGATCAGCCTGCGCCGCTGCTCCCAGGTGCCTGACGTCTGCGGCTTGACGAACAGCCGTGTGATCTCCGGCATTTCCTTCTTCAACTGCGCCTCCAGGCGCTCGACGCAAGCTTCGATCTCGGGCGCCGTCAAATGGTCCTCGAACTCGATGCTGAGCCCGGCGACGATCTCTGTCGGCCCCATATGGACGGTCAGGACGCCGTTCGCCCGCTGCACCGCCGGATCCTGCTGGGCGATCGCCAGCACTTTCATCTGCACCTCGGGCGACGCCGGCTCGCCGATCAGCAGGCCCTTGCTTTCGCGGGCCAGGAAGATCGCGGTCGCGCCAAGGATCAGCCCGATGCCGATAGAGGCGGCGCCGTCGAGCTCCGGCATCTCCAGCAGTTCCGCCGCCAATATGCCGGCGAAAGCGACGATCAGGCCGAGAAGTGCCGCACTGTCCTCGAACAGCACGGTGTAGACGCTCGGATCCTTGCTCGACTGCACGGCCTGCAGCCAGCCTTGCCTGCCCTTCTGCCGGCGAAACTCCTTCAGCGCCACCCACCACGAACTGCCTTCGAACAGGAAGGAAAGGCCCAGAACAATATAGTTGACCTTGGCGTTGGCGACCGGCTCCGGCGCCATGATATGGACCACGCCTTCGTAGAACGACACGCCGGCGCCCAGCGCGAAGACGAGGAGCGCGACGATGAAGCTCCAGAAGTAGAGTTCGCGGCCGTGGCCGAGCGGATGCGTGCGATCGGCAGGGCGAGCGGCGCGGTGCATGCCGTAGAGCAGCAGGCCGCCATTGCCGGTATCGACCAGCGAATGGACGCCCTCCGACAGCATCGCCGAACTGCCGGTAAAGGCGGCGGCGGCGAACTTGGTCAGCGCGATGGCGAGATTGCCGGCGAGCGCCGCGTAGATCACCTTTTTTGAGCCGCCGTGCCCGGCCATGGCATTTGCCCCCGTTCAAGGCGCAGTCTAGCGGCCAGGCCGCTAAAGCTCCACAGGCATCACACCGTGCGAATGTCGGGTCGTCCACGGCAGCGGCCATGAGAGATCGGTCTATGGAAAACGGCGACTACTCGATGATCTCGCTGGTCCACACCTTGAAGCCGGCAAGCGTTCCCGGGCCGAAAATATGGGTCAGCGGCACGTCGGCGGCGTCGCGGCCGGAGGCGATCAGGATGCGGCCGATGCGCGGTGCATTGTTGCGCGGGTCGAAGACATGCCAGCGGCCGCCGAGATAGACTTCCATCCAGGCGCAGAAATCCATGCTTGCCCATGGCTTCGGCATACCGATGTCGCTGATGTAGCCGGTGCAATAGCGCGTTGGGATGTTGAGTGCCCGGCAGAAGGTGACGGCGAGATGCGCGTAGTCGCGGCACACGCCGCTCTGTTCACGATAGGCTTCCGCCGCGGTGCGCGTCGGCCGTGCATTGCCGTAGTTGAAGACGATGTGGCTGTGGACGAAGTCGCAGACCGCCTGCACGCGCGGAATACCCAGCGGCGTGTTGCCGAACAGCCGCCACGCCTCGTCAGCCAGAAGGTCGCTTTCGCAAAAACGGCTGGGCAGCAGGAACAGCAATGTGTCCGCCGGCAGGTCGCGCACCTCGTGCTGCCAGGCCATCAGGTCGCCCATCTCGAAGGTGCCGGGGTCGCGGATCACCGCGTCGGTGCCGAAGGTGAAGCGCCCGGGCGGCGCGACAAGCCGGTTGCACCAATTGCCGAAACTATCGCGATAGCTTTCGATCGGCACCGGTGGATTGGAGATCAGGAAATCCGGCCGCTCGAGATCGGAGGTCCGCGAATAGTGCACATTCAGCATCGCGATGAGCGGCGTTTCCTGCGGAAAGTCGAAGCTCATCTCGCAGCCGATGTGGATTCGCATTGTCGTCCTGCCGGCCTGCCTGACGATCACCCGGCGAAGCTCGGGTCGATGCTGCAGTGCGAAAATGACCATGGCACGGACCGCCATGGTTTACGAGCAAATTAGAGCAATTCCAGGAAAAGTGTGAAGCGGTTTTCCGTCCGGAATTGCGTCAAAACAAAGAGTTAGAGCAATTCGCTGTTTCCGCGAAACGGTGAATTGCTCTAGAAACCGGTTGAAAGCGATCCGCTGTCGGCGGCAACAGTCGCTAACCCCTTGCGGTCGGGCGGTTCTCTTGTTTCACTTGGCTTCTCACATCAGGAGGAACGAATCATGGCTAAAGGTGCGATGAAGGCAGGCAAGGAAGCCCGCAAGCCGAAGAAGGACGCCAAGAAGCCCGCTCCGGCTCCGGCGCTGAAGGCGCCGCCGGTCAAGGCGATGAAGCTCAAGGACAAGTAGGTCCGGCGATCCACTTCGCAATAAGATTACGGCCGGCGACACTTGTTGCCGGTCGCTGTTGCTCGAGCGCCCGAAATTCTTATATTGGCGTGGCGGGGACGACCTCGCGCTTCCCCAAATCCGGACGGGACGACCCGCCATTGTTTGACTGATCGTCGGACGCCGAAGTCACTTTTCGGTCCGATGCTCTGATGGAGCGTTGTCGATGTCGTGGATTCTTCTCTTTTTCGCTGGCTTGTTCGAGATCGGCTGGGCAATCGGCCTCAAATACACCGATGGCTTCTCGAAGCTGGTGCCGACCGTGCTGACCGTTGCCTCGATGGTCGTCAGCCTCACTCTGCTCGGCCTGGCGCTGAAGGCGCTGCCCGTCGGCACCGCCTATGCGGTGTGGACCGGCATCGGCACCGTCGGTACGGCACTGCTCGGCATCTGGCTGCTCGGCGAACCGGCCACCGCGATCAGGCTGGCCTGCATCGCGCTCATCGTCTGCGGCATCATGGGGCTGAAGTTCGCCGCCTGACGGTAACGCTTAGGTCTCTTGGTTTGCGCATGTCGTCCTCCCAGAGCCGGGACCAGGGCGACATGCATGGGACAAACACGTTCAGGGCCGCTGCGAGGCGACCCTGATTCTCGAAGCAGATTGCTCCGTAGCCGAGAGCTAGCGGGCGGAGAAGCCCGGAGGCGTCCTGCCGGTACGCTGCTTGCGTGCCGCATAACGCGCGTCGCGCTTGGCCTTGCGTTCGGCTTCGTCGGCCAGAAGACGGGCGATGCGCTCGTTCTCTTCGGATTCCCGAATCTTGGCCTCAGCCTGTGCAGCTTCCTCGGCGGCGATACGTGCCGCTTCGGCTGCTGCCTCGCGCTCGGCCTTCTCGACCGCTTCGCGTGCCAGCTTCTCCTGCTTCAGCCGGGCCTTTTCGGCCTCGCGGATTTCGCGGGCCGCAAGGATAGCCTTGCGTTCAGCCTGCCGCGCCAGCACTGCGGGATCATCCGCCGCCGGCTTTGCCTTGAAGCGCTCGAGGAGCGCCTTCTTTGCCTCGTTTGCGGCATTGCGCCGCTCGAAAACGTCTTTTTCCCTGTAGATAGCCAAGTCCACTTCCCTGAAGTCAATTCGCGACGCTTACATACGCGCGAAAACCGAGAGTTCAAGCGCCAAAACGGCATGGCAGCCATGAAATTGTCGGCTGTTGCACTCGGGAGACGCCTTTGGAGCAATTCCAGGAAAAGTGTGAAGCGGTTTTCCGTCCGGAATGGCGACGAAGAGATAGAGCCGAAACCGACATGCACTGTTCACCGTCCGCCCCACTGGCGGCGCGGCTGAGGCGTCGCTACGTCTAACCCGAAAACCCAACACCAGGATGACATCAAATGGAACTCGGTCTCTACACATTCGCCGACGTCAGCCCGCAGCCGGGCCCCGGTGCCATCGGCCCGCATGAGCGGCTGCGCAACCTGATCGAGGAGATCGAGCTGGCCGACCAGGTCGGCCTCGACGTCTTCGGCCTCGGCGAGCATCACCGGCCCGACTATGCCGCCTCCGCACCAGTCGTGGCCCTGGCCGCGGCGGCCGAGCGTTCGAAGCGCATCAAGCTGACCAGCGCGGTCACCGTTCTGTCTTCCGATGACCCGGTGCGCGTTTTCCAGCAATTTGCCACGCTCGATCTTCTGTCGGGCGGCCGCGCCGAGATCATGGCCGGGCGCGGCTCGTTCATCGAATCCTTCCCGCTGTTCGGTTTCAACCTCGAGGATTATGACGAGCTGTTCGCCGAAAAACTGGATCTGCTGCTTGCCATCCGCGACAGCGTGAAGGTCACCTGGTCGGGCAATCTGCGTGCGCCGATCAACGATCGCGGCGTTTATCCCCGGCCCTTCCAGGACAGGCTACCGGTCTGGATCGCCATTGGCGGCACGCCGCAGTCTGCCGCCCGCGCTGGCGCGCTCGGCCTGCCGCTGGCGCTCGCCATCATTGGCGGCGAGCCGGCGCGTTTCGCGCCGCTGTTCGATCTCTACCGCGAAGCCGCCAAACGCGCCGGCAGTGATCCGGCGGGCCTTGCCACCAGCATCAACGTGCACGGCTTCATCGCCGAGACGACCGAGCAGGCGGCGGACGATTTCTACGGCCCGCAGGCGGAGGTGATGAACCGCATCGGCCGCGAGCGCGGCTGGGGTCCGACCTCGCGGGCGCATTTCGACCAGTCGCGCGGCCCCACAGGCGCCCTGTTCGTCGGCAGTCCCGAGCAAGTGGCTGAAAAGATCGTCGCCCAGCACAAGATCTTCGGCAATGACCGCTTCCTGCTGCAGATGGCGATCGGCACCATGCCGCATGCCAAGATCATGAAGGCGATCGAACTCTACGGCACCAGGGTGGCGCCGATCGTTCGCAAGGAAACAGCCAAGCCCGCCACAGCCGTCACGTCGCCGGCAGCCTGACCCGGAGCCGGCGCGAGCGGCCTCAATCCCGAAGCCGGCTCATGGAACCCTCGCCCGTAACTCTGCGTTTCATGGAGGCGATTGCCGTGCGAAGGGGCGCCGGCTTGAGGGGTGACCATGAAAACCGAACCCACAGCCTGGGGTCAGGACGTTTCCGATGAACCGGATTCGCGCGTCGCGGCTCGCGCCGACACGCGTCTGATGCGCTCGTTGCTGATCGGCATCTTTCTCTTCATGGCCATCTACGCGCTTTATTTCGCCCGCGCTTTCTTCATGCCAGTGCTTCTGGCTTTCCTGCTTGCGCTGACGCTGACGCCGATCGTCCGGCTGCTGCGCAAGCACGGTATCCCGGAAGTGATCTCGGCAACCCTTCTGGTGCTGTTGTCCCTCTGTGTGTTCGCCACCGCCGGCTATCTGCTCAGTGGCCCGATAATCGATCTTATCAACAACACCTCGTCGATCGGCCAGAAGCTCACCGAACGGTTGGCGCAATTGCGACAGCCGCTCGAGAAGATCATGCAGATTTCGCATCAGATCGAACAACTGACCGAGACCTCGCAGGAGTCGGGCATTCAGAAGGTGGCGGTAGCGCAGTCCGGCATCCTGTCGGCGGCCGCCAGCAACATCCTGTCGGCGGGAACAGGCCTCACCATCATCTTCGTGCTGTCGCTGTTCCTGCTCGCCTCCGGCACGATGTTTTATGAAAAGATCATCCAGTCCTTCGCCAGCCTCAGCGAAAAGAAGCGGGCGCTGCGCGTCGTCTATGACGTCGAACGCGAAATCTCGCACTATCTGCTCACCGTCACCATCATCAATGCCGGCCTCGGCACGGTCATCGCTCTCGGTCTTTGGGCGCTCGGCGTACCCAATCCGCTGGTCTGGGGCGTTGCTGCCGCCCTGCTCAATTTCCTGCCCTATGTCGGAGCACTGATCACCATCGTGCTTGTCACGGTCATGGCGTTGATCAGCTTCGATACCATCTTCTACGCGCTTCTGGCGCCGGCCTTCGTGATCTTGTGCGACATCGTCGAAGGCCAGTTCGTGACGCCGATGGTGGTCGGCAGGCGCCTCGAGATCAACGCCGTGGCGATCTTCATCGCCATCGCCTTCTGGTCATGGCTGTGGGGTTTCGTCGGCGCCCTGATGGCGGTGCCGCTGCTGGTCGTCATCAAGGTGTTCTGCGATCATTTCGATGGGCTCAGCCATGTCGGCAATTTTCTCGCCGCGCAGCACGCGGTTGTCGTCGAGGAGGACGACATCGCCGACTCCGAAGCTGTCAAAGGCTGATCAATATTTTTGAATTTGCGGCGCCGCCGGATGCTTCCTACATGCGGTCCTGACACAGGATCCCACCCATGACCGACCTTTCCGTTCTCGACCTGTCGCCGATCGTCGAAGGCAGCGATGCCTCGCAGTCGCTGGCCAATTCGCTCGATCTTGCCCGCCATGCCGAGCGCCTGGGCTACAAGCGTTTCTGGCTGGCCGAGCATCACAACATGCCGGGTATTGCCAGTGCCGCCACAGCCGTCGTCATTGCCCATGTCGCCGGCGGCACCAAGACCATTCGTGTCGGCGCCGGCGGCATCATGCTGCCCAACCATTCGCCGCTGGTGATTGCCGAGCAGTTCGGCACGCTGGCCGCATTGCATCCGGGCCGCATCGATCTCGGCATCGGCCGGGCGCCCGGCACCGACATGGGTACCGCCCGCGCCTTGCGCCGCAATCTCGAGGCCGGGGTCGACAATTTCCCGCAGGATGTCGTCGAGTTGATGGGCTATTTCCAGCCGGCCGAGGAAGGCCAGCGCATCCGTGCCGTGCCCGGCGAAGGCCAGGGCGTGCCGGTCTGGATCCTTGGCTCCAGCCTCTACGGCGCGCAGCTTGCCGCCATGCTCGGCCTGCCCTATGCCTTCGCCTCGCATTTCGCGCCGGCGGATCTGGATCACGCGCTGGATGTCTACCGCTCGCGCTTCCAGCCCTCCGAGCAGCTCGACAAGCCGCATGTCATGCTTGGCCTCAACGTCTTTGCCGCGCCCACCGATGCCGAGGCTCGTTTGCTGTTCACCTCGCTGCAACAGGCTTTCGTCAATCTGCGCACCGGCCGTGCCGGCCGGCTGCCGCCACCTGTCGAGAACTATGACCGCGATCTCGATCCGATGGCAAAGACCATGCTCGGCCAGGCATTGTCCTGCGCCGTCGTCGGCTCCCCGGAAACGGTGCGGCAAGGCATCGATGCCTTCGTGCGCCGCACCGGTGCCGACGAGCTGATGGTCACCGCGCAGATTTTTGATCATGCGCCGCGGGTACGGTCGTTCGAGATCCTGGCCGAGGCGCACAAATCGCTGTCGCAGGCGGCCTGACAAGTCCTGACAGGAATATACGCTGGGCGAAAGACTACGCGCTCACGCTCTGCGCAATCGCCCCGAGCGGGCGACAGGAATTGCGGATCATCAGCCGACCCTTGAGAAAAAGCTTGCGCGGCGGCGCGTCCCTGTTGCCGGCGAGACGGTCGAGAAGCAGATTGGCCGCTTGTTCGCCGATCGCCTGCACCGGCTGCGCGACGGTGGTCAGCTGCGGCTGAAACACGTCGGACCATGGAAAGTCGTCGAAGCAGGCAACCGAAATGTCTTCCGGGCAGGACAGGCCGATGTCGCGGATCGCCTTCATGGTGCCGATCACCATCGGGTTGTTGGCCGAGAAGATCGCGCTTGGCCGATCGTGCGAGGACAGCATCTGCATGGTCGCGTTGTAGCCGTCGATCTCATGAAAATTGCCGAAGCGGATCAGCTCCTCCGCGATCGGCAGGCCGGCGGCGTGAAGCGCCTCGCGATATCCCGCCATGCGGTCATGCATCGGCGAAATGTCCGACGTGCCGGTGATGTAACCGATGCGCCGGTGGCCGAGATTGATCAGATAGGTGATGGCGTCGAACACCGCGCGCTGGTTGTCCAGCACCACGGCATCGGTGTCGACGCCTTTGCAGATACGATCGAGCAGCACCACCGGCACGTTGGCGTCGTCGACGATCCGCTTGAGGATCGCGCCGTCGCCGACGCGCGCCACGATCAGCCCGTCGACCATGCGATCGAGCAGCAGCTTGATCTGATCGTCCTGGGTGTTCAAATCCTCGTCCGTGCAGCACAGCATGACGGCATAGCCGGCCCGGTCGAAGGCCTGCTGGATGACCGAGACGACATCGGTGAAGAATGGGTTGGTGATGTGCGGCACGGTCAGTCCGATCGTGCGGGTCGTGCCCATCTTCAGGCTGCGGGCGATCGCGTTGCGCTTGTAGCCGATATCGCGGATCGCCTGTTCGATGCGCTGGCTAAGCTCCGGACTGACCGTCGCCGTGCCGTTGATCAGCGCCGAAACGGTGGCGACAGAAACACGCGCCGCTTCAGCCACATGAAGCATGGTGGGCGCGGTGGATTTCCGGTGTTTTTTTTGCCCTGATGCTGTCATTTTCGAAACGTTTCGCCACCCTTGCCGGCCAATACGTACGGAATCCTGTCCTTTTTAGCAAGAATCGAAATGCAGTAAACATGCGGCACCTCATATCAGCTTGACATGATCGAAACGTTTAGATTAGCGTTTGCGGGAAGTTGACGAGGACGGAAGGGAGGCCGCCATTGTCATGCGAGAGAGCAGTTCCCTTTCCCCGCAGCACGGCGCTGCCGATCGGTCGGACACCGTTCTGAGCGCCGAGCATATTTCCAAGAGCTTCGGCGGCATCGCCGCCCTGGTCGATGTCGGCTTCGAGCTGCGGCGCGGCGAGGTTCATGCCTTGATGGGCGAGAACGGCGCCGGCAAGTCGACGCTGATGAAGATCCTCTCCGGCGTCTACACCGGCTATGAAGGCACGGTCAGCGTCGATGGCCACCCTGTCAATTTCGCTGGCGTACGCGACGCCGAGGATGCCGGCATTGCCATCATTCATCAGGAGCTCAACCTGGTGCCCGAACTCAGCGTCGCCGACAACATCTTCCTTGGCCGCGAGAAGCTGATCGCCGGGCTGATTGTCGACCGCAAGGCAAGCAGCCGCGCGGCGGGCGCTTTGTTGCAGCGGCTCGGCATCGAGCTCGATCCGCAAGCCCGCGTCGGTGCCCTGCGTGTCGGCGAGCAGCAGCTGGTCGAGATCGCCAAGGCGCTGTCGATGTCGGCACGCATCCTGATCATGGACGAGCCGACCTCGGCGCTGTCGCCGGCCGAATGCCAGCGGCTGTTCCGCATCATCCGCCAGCTTGCCGAGAGCGGTGTCGCCATCGTCTACATCTCGCACCGCATCGACGAGGTCATGCATCTGGCCAGCCGCGTCACCGTGTTTCGCGACGGGCGCCATGTACTGACCGAGCCGATGGCCAGGCTGGACGAAGATGCGATCATTTCGGCGATGGTCGGACGCAACCTGCTCGCTTCCTCCCAGGAAGAGCGCCACTCCGGCGGCAACATTGTGCTTTCGGTCGAAAACCTGTCGCTGTCGAAGCCCGATGCGCATGGCTGGCGCACGGTGATCGACGGCGTTGGCTTCGATCTTGCCGCCGGAGAGATCCTCGGCATTGGCGGGCTGCTGGGTTCGGGCCGAACCGAGATCCTGGAAGCGATCTTCGGCTCGAGCGATGGCCGCACCGGTGGCGAAATCCAGGTCGACGGCCGGCCTGTGGATATCCGTTCGCCCCGCAACGCAAGGCGGCTGGGCATTGCACTGGTCACCGAGGACCGCAAGACGCAAGGCCTGCATCTGCAGGCTTCGATCGCAGACAATGTCGCGCTGCCGCTGGTCGGCTCGCTGTCCCGCTTCGGCATCCGCTCGCTGGCCGGCGAGCAGGGGCTGGCGCGGCAGGCGGTCAAGGCGCTCGGCATCCGCTGCCGGGACATCGACCAGCCCGCCGGCACGCTGTCGGGCGGCAACCAGCAGAAGGTCGTCATCGGAAAGTGGCTGGCGACCAGGCCGAGGGTGCTTTTGCTGGACGAGCCGACGCGCGGCATCGATGTCGGCGCCAAACGCGAGATCTACGACCTGATCTTCAAGCTGGCGCGCGATGGACTGGCCATCGCCGTCATCAGCTCCGAACTGCCGGAGCTTTTGCATCTCTCCGACCGCATCCTGGTGATGGCCGATGGCCGCCAGACAGGCATTCTTTCCCGCGACGCGGCCAGCGAGGAGGCCATCATGCGTCTCGCCGCCCCGCGCAGGACCATATCGAGACCAGCCGCATGACTGCCCTGAAACTCCTGTCCCGTACCAAGCTCTACTGGGGCCTGATCGCCATCTTCCTGATCGGCGTGCTGGGCTCGCCGATGAGTTCCAAGGGCAACAACATCTTCCTCTCCTACGGCAACCTGCTCGACGTGCTGCGCCAGGTCTCGACCACCGGGCTGATCGCCACCGGCATGACGGCTGTCATCGTCACCGGCGGCATCGATCTCTCCGTCGGCTCGCTGATGGCCATCTGCTCGGTGGTCTGTGCCATGCTGCTGACGGTCCCAGGCGTGACGCCGGGCGTCGTGCTGGGCGTGCCGACCGTCGCGCTGGTGGCGCTTTGCCTCGGTTTCGTCGTCACCCGCTTCATCTTCCAGAACCTGGCAAAGTCCCGTGCCGGCGCCGATCTCGTCCGCGAGATCAGGCTGGACGGGATTCGCGGCCTGATCACGCCCGCCGTCGTCGGCGTGGTCTTGTGCTGCCTGTCGCTGTGGTTTCTGCTGCCGCAGATCGAGCCGAAATTCGGCGTGCTCGGCGTGCTGCTGGTGGCGCCGTGCGTTGGTTTGCTGTTCGGCGCGCTCAACGGCTTCATCATCGTTGCCGGACGGCTGCAGCCCTTCATCGTCACCCTGGCTATGATGGTGACGGCGCTCGGCATCGCACGGCTGACCGCCGGCCAGAACAATGCGGTGCTGCCGGTCTATACCGGCTCCAACGCCACCGCCGATTTCGAGATCCTGCGCTCGCTGGTGTTCGGCATCATCCCGATGCCGGGCCTGTTCTTCCTCGGCGCCATCGTGATCTACGGCGCGGTGCTGCGCTTCACGCCGTTCGGCCGCTATGTCTATGCCATCGGCGGCAACGAGGAGGCGGCGCGCCTCTCCGGCATCGCCGCCGGCCGCGTCAAGATCGCCACCTATGCCGTCTCCGGGCTGCTCGCCGGCATTGCCGCCGTGCTCTATGTCGCGCAGTACCGGCAAGGCAAGCCGGATGCCGGCGCCGGGCTGGAGCTCGACGCCATTGCCGCTGTGGTCATAGGCGGCACCAGCCTGATGGGCGGGCGCGGCAGCCTCATCGGCACGTTCTGCGGCGTGCTAATCTTCGGTCTGCTCTCCAACATCCTGCAGCTCCACAACATCAATTCGAACCTTCAGCTGGTGCTGAAGGGGATGATCATCATCGGCACCGTGCTCGTGCAGGAGCGCAATGCCGGTGATCTCCTGGCCTATCTGCGCCTGCCCGGCGGGCAATCGGCGCACAAGGAAACGGCCGCGGCAAAGCGGCCGTCGCAAGAGACACCGTCTCTCAATCTCGGAGGAAACAAAAAATGAAACGACGTGACATGCTGAAGCTTGCCGCCGTGACCGCGGCACTGCTGACCACCACCGCGCTGCTGACCACCGGCAATGCCTATGCCCAGGACAAGAAGTGGAAGATCGGCTTCTCGCAGGTGACGACCATCGAGCCCTGGCGCGCGCAGTTCAACAAAGACATCCTGGCCGAAGCCGCCAAGCACCCCGAGGTTGAGCTGATCATCACCGACGGCGAGGACAAGACCGAAAAGCAGGTCGCCGATGTCGAGAACCTGATCCGCCAGGAGGTCGATGCGCTGTTGGTGTCACCGAAGGAATCGGCCGGCCTGACCGGCGTCGTGCAGCAGGCGATCGACGCCAAGATCCCGGTCTTCGTGCTCGACCGCAATGTCGACACCAAGGACTACACGCAGTTCGTCGGCGGCGACAACGCGCTGTTCGGCCGCGCGGCCGGCGAATATGCCGTCGAACTGCTGGGCGGCAAGGGCAAGGCTGCAGGCAATGTCGTCGAGATCTGGGGCGGCATGGGCACCCAGCCGGCGCATGACCGCCATGACGGCTTTCACGAATTCACCGACAAGGAGCCGGGCATCAAATATCTGCTTGACCAGCAATCGGGCGACTGGAAGCAGGACCAGGCCTACAATCTGATGGCCAACGCGCTGAAGAGCAACGAGAAGATCGATCTCGTCTACGGCCACAACGACCCGATGGCCTATGGCGCCTATCTCGCCGCCAAGGATGTCGGCCGCGAGAAGGACATCAAGTTCATTGGTATCGACGGCCTGCCCAATGAAGGCGTGCAGATGGTGAACAAGGGCGAGCTGACGGCGACCTTCACCTATGTCACTCCCGGTGCCGAAGGCCTGCGCCAGGCGATCAAGTTCCTCAACGGCGAGAAAGTCGAAAAGACCATTACCCTGCCAACCGAGAAGATCACCAAGGAAAACGCCGCCCAGGTGCTGAAGGACAACGGCCTCTGAGGCAAACTTCCTGCCGGGTGCCTCCTTTGGCGCCCGGCGGGTCTAAGCCAGCTTCACCAGCAGCTTCATGAAGGTGGCGATCTCCTTGGCCGAGAGCGGCGCCAGCGTCTCCTTTGTGATCTCGCGCGCCAGCGGGATCAGGCGCTCGATGGCTTCGCGGCCTGCCGCGGTCAGATTGACCAGCAGCCGTCTTTTGTCGACCTCGTGCCTGGAAAGCTCGACCAGGCCGCGCGCCTTCAGCCGGTCGATGACGCCCTTCACCGTCGCCGCATCCATCGCGATCAGCGTGCCGAGCTGGTTCTGCGAGGTCTCGCCGACGTCACGCAGCTTGGCCAACGCCGCGAATTGCGGCGGCGTCAGATCGCCGATATGCGCGGCAAAGATCGCGACATGGCGCTGATGCGCCTTGCGCAGGATGAAGCCGACCTGCTCCTGCAGGAGGTAATCCTGGTCGTCCGGCGCCTCGACCTCGACCAGCTTGAGCAGATTGTCCTCGCCGCTCACCGCAGCCCATCCCAGGCTTTGATGTCATCGGCCGCGAGACCACCCATGCGATCGTGGATGCGCGGACCACAAGTCATGGCGAGGCAGAACAGGATCTCGTCGGGGCGCGGACCATCGGACATGCCGACTTCCATGGCGTCGAAATGGCTGCGCACATAGGCGGCGTTGATGTGGCCGAGCGGCACGTCGAGCTTCGAACCGAAAGCGCCGACCTTCTTGGCCGACGGCACGATCGCCTTGGCGTCGCCGAGCCGCTCGCGCATGGCGTAGCCGCCGGGCACATGCCAGAGCGCGCCGTGTTCCAGCTCACCTGCGGTGCCGACAATGGCGCCTTTGCCGTAGCCGTCGATCTGCTTGACGTCGCCGCCGAGCGCCGCGATCAGCCGGTCGGCGAGCAGCAGGCCGAGCGGCTTGAGATCGTCCATGGCGCTCTGCAGCTCCTCGACATAGCGCCCGGCGAACGGGTTCTTTACCAGCGCCATGGCGGCGGCACGGCGGCGCGGCACCTTGGCCACCGGCCCGCCCTCGTGAAAGATCTCTTCGGTCAGAACCGCGATCTTGCGGATCGGAAACTCAGGCATGGGCAACTTCCTCCCTCGAAGTTTCGTTGGGCGCGGCAAGCGCAACCGAGCCACTGATGCGGATCTCGCCGCCGAGAAACAGCGCCGACCCGGCAATAAGCCCCCGCCGGCGAAAATCTTCGGCGACGGCAAGGCCATTGTCCAGCGCGCGCGCCACTTCGCCAAAGGCAAGCGTGCCGACGCCTTGCGTCACCAGCCGCGAGCCGAGATCGCTGTCGGGCGACAGTTCGTGTGCGGAAATGCGCTTGATGGCGGGATTGCCGGGCAGGTCCACCGCGTTGGCGATGAGCGTCGCCGCCGCATCGGCTTCGGCGCCGGTCCGCGCCAGAACGGTGACGGCGTCGGCAATGCCAAGCGAGAAGGAGCGGCCACGCCAACCGCTGGTGGCGACGCCGCGAACGCCATCTTCCGCGCGGATCGTGATCCGGTCGGCCATGCCGTTGCCGGTACCGGCTACCGCCAGACCCATCGACTGGCCCTTGCCGATATGGAGCGCGCAGTCGCCGCCATTGTTGACATAGGCGCGCTCGATCTTGCGACCGGCAAGCAATGCGGCGAGCATTTCGTCGGCTACCGATCCCGCGACGGCCGCCATCGGAGTTATAAAGCATTCCGCCAGGGGCGTGACGGCGGCCTCCATGCGGCGCGCCGTCGGGCCGGCGAAGGTGCGCGGCGCCAGGAAAAACGCCGGCAGCCGCAATTCGGGGAGTTCCTCGACCAGCTCCACCAGGATCGTCTGGAACCGCGCTATGGCCTGTTCATAGGCTCGGCGGCATTCATCCGCCTCACCAAAAACCTCGACGATCAGGTCGATCGGTCCGTGGTTGAGATGCAGCCGCTTGCCGTCCTGCAGCCAATGCGCTTGCGGGCCTTGCATCACCCGGCCCCGTTCGAGCCGGCACGACGTAGCTGCGCGAGTGGCGGCCATGGATTGTTGGTTTCGGCGCCTGTGCCGCGGCGCGGATTCAGGTACTCACCGCCTTTTGCGACAATATCCTCGACGCTGCGGATCTCGGCCTCGTACCCGCCGAGCCTGACATAGTCGTCGCGGCGCAGCGTGAATTCGATCGGCGCCACCAGCGCCGGTGTAGGCACATAGCCGAAGGCGCCTTCCGGCACCCGTGTGACATCGACCATCAGCGTGATGCCGCCGCCCGGCCAGACATAGACCGGCGCGCCGCCGACCGTGACATAGGTGGTCAGGCCCTGAACCGAGCGGGTGAGATTGACCGGGTTTTCGGTGACGCCGGCGCGCAGCGAACCGCCGGCGCCGCCGATGAACAGCACCGTGCACAAAGCCGGCTCGCAATTGTCCTCGATCAGGCCGACCGATTTTTGCAGCCGTTCCGGAAACGGTTTTTGCACCGGCTTCAACTCGTCGTCGAGCTCGTAATAGGCGAATTGCTCGCCGGTGGTCGAAACCATCAGCAGCGACAGGCCCGGCCGCGCACCCTTCTTGGCGTTCCACTCGCCAAGGATCGACAGCGGGTCTGAAATGCTGGTGCCGCCCCAGCCGACGCCTGGCTCGGACACCTTGAAATAGCGGCCCGGCGTCGAACGGCGGCCGATGATCTTTATCCCTGTGTCCTGCCAGCCCAGCACCTTGCCGGCCTGATGCTCGGAAACGACGCCGGTGATGTGGTCGTCGACCACCACCACCTCGTCGACAAGGCCGCGCCATTGCGTGGCGAACATGCCGATGGTCGCCGAGCCGCAGCCGACGCGCATGCGATGTTCCTGCTTGCCGTCGATGACAGGCGCTTTGCCGGCTTCGACTGTTATGGTGGCGCCGCCGTCGATGGCGAGTTCCACCGGCTTGCGGTTGCACAGATTGAGCAGCGCGTCGCAGGTGGCGCGTCCTTCGGCCTTCGAGCCGCCGGTCAGATGATGCACGCCGCCCAGCGACAGCATCTGCGAGCCATACTCGCCCGTCGTGACATGGCCGATTGCCTCGCCTTGCGATCGCACAATAGCCGTCTCGGGTCCGATATGCCGGTCGGTGTCGATCTTCACCTTGACGCCGCAGTAAGAAAAAATGCCTTCCGTGACGACGGTGACGAGATCGACGCCTTCGACTTCCTGGCTGACGATGAACGGCGCCGGCTTGTAGTCGGGATAGGTGGTGCCGGCACCGATGGCGGTGACGAAGCGGCGGCCGGTGTTGACCAGTTCGCCGTCCCATTGTTCGCCCTCGGCGACGAACGGCACGATTGCCGCGCCGGCCTCGGCCGCATGGTCGAGGATGGTCAGCGGGTCCATCCGCACGATCCTGCCGCCGACATTGCCGTAGCGGTCGCAGGCGCCGGTGCGCCCATCTGATATGTAGCACATCACCGGGCAGGCATCGCAGCGGATCTTCTCCGCCACCAGCTTCTCGCCGGGATCATGGGTCTCGAAGCGTTCGGCAAGCTCGCTCATCGGCGTGCCTCCTTTTCGCGGATGCCATCTCTTTCGCGGATGCCAGCGCGGATACGCGTCGGCGTCGCCGGAACCTTGGTGATCAGAACGCCGGTGGCGTGGCGGATGGCGTTGAGGATTGCCGGCGCCGTCGGGATCAGCACATGCTCGCCCAAACCCTTGGCCCCAAAGGGTCCTTCCGGATCCGGAACTTCTATCAGGATGGTCTCGATCGGCGGCACGTCGCCAATGGTCGGGATGAGATAATCGTGCAGATTCTCCGTGCGGCCGGGGATGTACTCTTCCATCAGCGCCATGCCGATGCCTTGCGCGATACCGCCTTCGATCTGGCCTTCGGCCAGCAGCGGGTTGATCGCCTTGCCCACATCATGCGCGGCGGTGATCTTGATCAGCTTCACCGTGCCGAGCTTGAGATCGACCTCCAACTCGGCAATCTGCGCGCCATAGCCGTAAACGGCGTAGGGTTTGCCCTGGCCCTTGGCATCGAGGGGCAGCGTCGGCGGGTCGTAGCTCTCCTCGGCACGGAAGACGAAGCCCTGGGCATCCAGGTCCAACGTCGTGAGATCGATGCGGCGGGTGGCTTCTCCCTCGCGGATGACGATCGCCGGGCCGTCGAGTTGGAGAGCGGCTTTTTCCGAAACATTGGCGAAACGCAGAATCTTTTCACGCAAGGCGCGGCCGGCCTTCTCGGCCGCCTTGCCGGTGACGAAGGTCTGGCGCGAGGCCGATGTCTTGCCGGCATCGGGAGTAATTGATGTATCGGCGCTCTTCAGCTGGAATCTCTCCAGCGGCAGGCCGAGTGCGTCGGCGCAGATCTGGGCGATGACCGTGTTCGAACCCTGGCCGATATCGACCGCGCCCTGGTGCAGGATGACCGTGCCGCCGGCCGCGATGCCGACCCGGATGGTCGACGGATTGGGCAGCGAGGTGTTGCCGCAGCCATACCAGCAGGACGCGACGCCGACGCCGCGCTTTCTATCTGTGTTGGCACTGTTGAATGCCTCCGCATCGGCCGCCGCGCGCGCCCAATGCGGCTGTAGCGATTCGAGGCATTCGGCAATGCCGACGCCGGAGTCCAGAAGCTGTCCTGTGACCGTTTCGGAGCCGTTACGAAGGCAATTCTTCAAGCGAAAATCGAGCCTGTCCATGCCGAGCTTGCCGGCCAGCTCATCATAGAGGGTCTCCTGCATGATCGTCGCTTGCGGCACGCCGAAGCCGCGGAAGGCGCCGGAGATCGGCCCATGCGTATGGATGGCGCGGCCTTCGGCGCGGTAGTTCGGCGTCGCGTAGGGTCCGGAGGCGTGCACCGGCACGCGGTTGGCCACGGTAGGGCCCCAGCTTGCATAGGCGCCGGTGTTGAAATCGCCTTCAAAAATCATGCCGGTGACAAGGCCGTCGGCATCGGCGCCGATGGTCGCTTTCATCTCGGCCGGATGGCGCTTGGTGGTCGACATCATCGATTCGGTGCGGGTGTAGGCAAGTGCCGCCGGCCGCCCTGTCTTCATCGCCACAAGGCCGATCAGCGGCTGCAGCGAGACGTCGAGCTTCGAGCCGAAACCGCCGCCGGTCGCGGTCGGCACGATGCGCACCTTGTCGACGGCAAGGCCGAGCACCTTCGCCGTCTCGTCGCGGTCCATATAGGGCGCCTGGGTGCAGGCGACGACGACCAGCGTGTCGCCGTCCACATAGGCATAGCCGGCTTCCGGTTCGATATAGGCGTGCTCGACATAGGAGGTGTCGATGACGCCGGAAACCGTGAACGCTGCACCGGCAAGGGCCCCTTCCGGATCGCCGCGTTCGACGAAGCCGGAGGTCAGCAGGTTTGCCGGTCTGTTCTCATGGATGAGCTTGGCACCGCCGGCGCGCGCTTCGCAGGATTGGAGAACATGCGGCAATTCGGTCCAGCGGATCGGAAAATCCGAGAGGTCGATATCGAGCATCGCCTCGCGCTCGCCAGCGACCAACGCCACCGCCTCACCGCGAAGGCGGGCAAACCCTTCGGCCAGTGCCGGCTGGTCGGCGAACGGGCCGATGACGCCGAAACAGTTTTTTCCCGGAATGTCGGCTGCGGTGAAGACGCCGGCAACGCCGGGATGTGCCTTCGCCCAGCCATCGAGGTCACCGAAGGCGAAGCTGGCGTGATAATGCGGAGAGCGGACCACCAGCACCGCCAGTGCATCGGCGGGGAAGGAATCGCTGCCGAATTTCTCAGCCCCGGTGACTTTCGGCACGCCATCGAGCCGGATGGGCGAGGAACCGATCGCGTGGCCTGACCGGGGCAAGCGGAAATCCAGGCTTGCTGCCTGCAGGGAGGCATCCATCACTGCGGCAATGATCTTCCGGTAGCCGGTGCAGCGGCACAGAATTCCGCCGAGCGCGTCCTGTACCTCGACCTCGGTGGGGCTCGCCTTCTTCTCCAGCAGAGCCGTCGCCGCAACCAACAGAGCGGGCGTGCAAATCCCGCACTGCGCCGCGCCATGGGCAAGGAAAGAGGCCTGCAACGTCGACAGCGTCGACAGCCGGCCGTTGGCAAGCCCTTCAACTGTCGTCACCGATACGCCGGCAGCGGACGCCGCCGACATCAGGCAGGCGCAGACGGGATCGCCGTCGACCAGCACCGTACAGGCGCCGCAATCGCCGGCATCGCAGCCGACCTTGGTGCCGGTCAGCCCCAGTTCGTCGCGCAGCACCAGGGACAGTCGGCGCAGCGGCGGCACATTGACCGATACGGCGCTGCCATTGACCTCGAAGGCGATGTCAACGCGCTCCGGGCCGCGAGCAGGCCGAACGGCGCCCAGGTCGGGCACTGCTTCACGCACGTCAGGTTGAACCTGGCTCATGCCGCCACCTCTTCGCCAGTCGTCCGCCCCACAGCCGCAAGCACGGCGCGGGCAACAATCTCGCGCACTGCATCAAGCCGGTATTCGGCGCTGCCGCGCACATCGGCGATCGGCGACAGTTCGCTCATCGGCGCGGACAGGACCGCATCGGCAAGCTCGCCATCCACCGGCAGCCCGCACAACGCGGCTTCGACGCCGGCCAGCCGCTTGGCCACCACCGAACAGGAGCCGGCCGCGACCGCCGCTTGCCGGACGGTGCCATTGTCGACGGCCAGACGTGCCGCCACCATGGCAATGGAAATGACGAGGTAGCGCCGGGCGCCGAGCTTGACGAAAGCCGACGTGCCGCTGGGCTTCGGCACGCGGATCGCCGTGACCATCTCACCGGGCAGCAGAGCCGTGCGGCGATTGCCGAGAATGAAGTCCTGCAACGGCAGGTGCCGCGTCGCTGCCACCGAGCGCAGCTCGACCTCGGCATCGAGGACGAGCAGGGCCGGCACGCCGTCGGCGGCAGGCGAGGCGTTGCAGAGATTGCCGGCGACCGAGGCGACGTTCTGGATCTGCGCCGAGCCGACCTCTCGCGCCGCCTGCTTCAGCGCCTCGAAGGCCGGCGGCAAGGGATGGCGGACGATGTCGGTCCAGGTCGTGCGCGCGCCGATGACGAAATGGTCGCTCGTCTCGGCAATGCCGCAAAGCGCCGCCAGGCCGTTAACGTCGAGAACATTGTCGCGGATCGGTTTGCTGCCCTGTGCCGGATAGAAATCGGTGCCGCCGGCAAGGATGCGCCAGGCGCCCTCGCCAAGCAAAGCGAGCGCTTCGTCGACCGAGGTGGGTTTCGCGTAACGGATCACGCTTTGCCTTCCCGAAAAGAGGCCTTCCAGAGCTGGTACTTAGAAAGATCCTTCCAGCACAGGGTCGGAAAATTCATTCGTATGCAAATGATATCAAGCTGGCAGGATTTGTCAAAGCCGGAGTTTGCCGCGGCGCCGCCGGCACGCATTTGTTATGGCTTGAGAGGTTGACGCGGCCGGCCATCTGGTCAAGTTTCTGCGTCCGGTCGCGTCAGCGGCATTTTCCACTGGAGCCTGCATACGGAAGAGGAAAGCCCATGGCCGACGAAGCGCTTGTCGTCATCGACCTGCAGAACGATTTTTGTCCCGGCGGCGCGCTGGCGGTTGCCGGCGGCGACGAGATCGTGCCGCTGGTCAACGACCTGATCCGGCGAACCGACCATGTCGTGCTGACGCAGGACTGGCATCCCGCCGGTCACTCCAGCTTTGCTTCCAGCCATCCGGGCGCGCAGCCCTTCACCATGATCGAAATGCCGTACGGCCAGCAGACGCTGTGGCCGGACCACTGCATCCAGGGCAGCCTGGGCTCGGATTTCCATTCCGGCCTCGCCTGGACCAAGGCCGAGCTCGTCATTCGCAAGGGATTTCGGCCTGATATCGACAGCTACTCGGCCTTCTTCGAGAACGACCGCACGACCCAGACCGGCCTTGCCGGCTACCTCCGGGAGCGCGGCATCGACACGCTGACCCTGGTCGGGCTGGCGACCGATTTCTGCGTCGGCTTTTCGGCGCTGGATGCCGTCAGCCAGGGCTTCAAAACCACACTGCGGCTGGATGCCTGCCGCGGCATCGATCTCAACGGTTCGCTCCATGCCATGCTGCAGCGCATGCGCGACGCCGGCGTGAGGCTCGAAGACCCTTTGTCGGACTGACGGATCGTGAGGCGCAAGAGGGGCTTTTTGTGGGTCGCGACGAAGGCGGCAATCGTCGTGGCCGTGCTGTTTCCGGCACAGGCTTTCGGGGCGGAGGAACACGGCCTGCCCGGCGCTTCGATGTCGCTGTGGTGGGCGCTGCCCTTTGCCGGGCTGCTGTTGTCGATCGCCACTGGTCCGCTGCTGTTTCTTCATGTCTGGGAGCATCACTACGGCAAGATCGCGGCCCTTTGGGGCGCTCTGGTGATCCTGCCGCTGGCGGTTGCCTTCGGTGTCCCCACAGCGACCGAAGCGGTGCTGCATGCGTTGCTCACCGAATACATGTCGTTCATCATCCTGCTGTTTGCGCTGTTCACCATTTCCGGCGGCATTCTCCTTGCCGGCAACATTCACGGCACGCCGCTGGTGAATGCCGGCCTGCTGCTGGTCGGCGCGCTGCTGGCCTCGGTGATCGGCACGACCGGTGCCTCGATGATCCTGATCCGGCCGATCATCCGCGCCAACGATAACAGGCCGTTCAACGCCCATGTCGTTATCTTCTTCATCTTCCTGGTGTCCAACATCGGCGGCTCGCTGACGCCGCTTGGCGATCCGCCGCTGTTCGTCGGCTTCCTGCGCGGCGTCGACTTCTTCTGGACGACGACGAACCTCTGGCGCGAGACGCTGTTCGTCGGCGGTGTCGTGCTGGGCGTTTTTCTGGTGATCGACATCATCCTGCACCGGCGCGAGGCTGGCGCGCCGAAGATCAAGGACCCGACACCGGATACCAAGGTGCGCCTGCGCGGCCTGGCCAACCTTCCGCTGCTGGCGGGGGTGATCGGCGCCATCCTACTATCGGCGGCTTGGAAGCCGGGCGTCAGCTTCTCCGTGTTCGGCGTCAGCCTGGAACTGCAGAATCTGGTGCGCGACGCCATGATCCTGGCGCTCGCCCTCGTTTCACTTGTCATTTCGCGCAAGGAATACCGCGAGGCCAATGGCTTCAACTGGGGTCCGATAGCAGAGGTGGCCAAATTGTTTGCCGGCATCTTCATCTGCATCGTGCCGGTCATCGCCATCCTCAGGGCAGGCCATGAGGGTGCGCTGGCGCCGCTGGTGTCGCTTGTGAGTTCTTCCTCCGGCCAACCCAACGATCTCGCCTATTTCTGGCTGACCGGGGCGCTGTCATCCTTCCTCGACAATGCGCCGACTTATCTGGTGTTCTTCGAGCTTGCCGGCGGTGACCCCCGGCACCTGATGACGGAGTTCGCTTCGACGCTTGCCGCGATCTCGGCCGGCGCGGTGTTCATGGGCGCCAACACCTATATCGGCAATGCGCCGAACTTCATGGTCTACGCCATCGCCCGACATCGCGGCGTGAAGATGCCGGGCTTTTTCGGCTATATGGCATGGTCGGGCCTGGTGCTGATCCCGACATTTTTGGTAGCGGGTTTTCTGTTCTTCGGCTGATCAACCCACGCCGACATAACGGCGCACCGCTGACGGATCGGCGCGCAGTTCTTGGACATCGACCGTCTCGCGGTTGCGGCCGTTTTCGACGAAGGCAACGCGGTCGGCGACAGAAAGCACTGCATCGACCCGTTGTTCGACCAGGATGGTCGACACGCCCATGTCACGCAGCGTCGACACCGTCTCGCGGATCTTGGCGATCATCGACGGCATCAGCCCTTCGGTCGGCTCGTCGAGCAATAGCACCTGCGGTTCGAGGCAGAGTGCACGCGCCATCGCCAGCATCTGCTGTTCGCCGCCGGACAGTGTGCCGGAACGCTGCCGCAGCCGCTGGCGCAGCAATGGAAAGAGGTCGAGCACGTTTTCACGCGTCGCCTTGCCCTTGCCGCGCGCCATCAGGCCGATCTCGATGTTTTCCGCCACCGTCATTTCGGCGAACAGTCGCCTTCCCTGCGGCACATAGGCGACGCCGGCCTTGGGCACCTCATGCGCCGGCAGGCCGGTCAACTCCTTGCCATCGAGCCTGATCGAGCCGGCGCTCGAGGGAACCAGCCCCATGATGGCCTTGAGTGTCGTCGTCTTGCCGGCTCCATTGCGGCCGAACAGGCACAGCACCTCGCCTTTGTTCAGCACCAGGTCGAGGCCATAGAGCACCTGGACCTCGCCATAGAAGCAGTCGAGCCCCGAAATGGTGAGTGCTTGAGGCGTGGCCTCGGCCTGGTTTGCCTCGGTCATGGGGCAGTCCCCAGATAGGCTTCCTGCACCGCCGCGTTTTCGCGGATCGCTTCGGGCGTGCCTTCGGCGAGGATCTTGCCGGCATTGAAGACAGTGATGCGGTCGGCCAGCTGCATGACGACAGGCATGTTGTGCTCGATCAGAAGCACGGTGGCATTCTTGGCGATCTCGCGCACCAGGGTGACGAAATTGTCGATCTCGCTGTCGGCCAGCCCTTGCGTCGGCTCGTCGAGGATCAGCAGGCGCGGCTTCAGCGCCAGGCCCATCGCCACTTCCAGCAGGCGCTGATGGCCGTAGGACAACTGCCCGGCCGGCATGTGGGCGCGATCGGCCAGGCCGGTGCGTTCGAGTGCGGTCATGACAGCGGCCTGTATCGCGCTCCTGGAATGGCTGCCATGCCGCAGCGTCAGTTGCGCGGGCAGCGCGACGTTGGCGTAGACGGACAGGTTGGCATAGACGCTGGTGAGCTGGAAGGTGTAGGCGATCCCCCTGCGGACCCTGACATAGGCAGGCAGATTGGTGATGTCGGCGCCGTCGAAGACGATCATGCCGGCAGACGGCTGGATGCGGCCGCTGACCAGGCTGACGAAGGTGGTCTTCCCCGCTCCATTGGGGCCGATCACGGCGCGGATTTCGCCCGGCATCAAGGAGAAATCCACACGGTCGACGGCACGCAGGCCGCCGAAGTCGCGAGAAAGGCCCTTGGTGGTCAAAAGCGGCATCATGGCAGCCACCCGAGCCAGCGCTGCCTAATGCTGCCCAGAATGCCTTTGGGGAAAAACAGCACAAGCAGGATCAGCGCGATGCCCACAATCAGCAGATAGGCGGAGGTGTAGCCGCTGGTGATATCGATGACATAGTACATGAACAGCGTGCCGATCAGCGGCCCGAGCGTTGTTGCAGCACCGCCCAGCAGCGCCCACAGCAGCGGCAGGATCGAATATTGCACCGACGCGAAGCTCGATCCGACATAGCCGAACAGCAGCGCATAGGCGGCACCCGAGGCCGCGCAGATGATGCCGGAGATGACGACGGCGGCGAGCTTGTTCGAAAACGTGTCGTAGCCGAGCATCTTCGTGCGCTCCTCATTTTCGCGGATGGCGACCAGCACGCGGCCATAGCGGGAGCGGACGATGCCCAATGTGACGAGCAGCACGATCGAAAACAGCGCCAGCGCTGTCATGTAGCGAACGGTCGGATTGGTGAGCTCGAGCGATGTCGCGCCGAAGCTGAGCACACGGGCCGGCTGCGGCACGACCATGCCCTGGTCGCCGCCGGTCCACGTCGCGAAGTAGAGGATGAGGAGGTAGAACACTTGCGCGAACATCATGGTGACGATCATGAAGGCGACGCCCGTGGTGCGCAGCGCCAGCAGGCCGATCACGAGTGACACAACAACACCACAGGCAAGCCCGGCGGCGAACGCCGCTGGTACGCTCCAGCCGAGCTGGATGACGGCAAGGCCGGCGCCATAGAGCCCGGCGGCAAAGAACATGGCATGGCCGAGGCTGAGCAGGCCGACATAGCCGAACAGCATGTTGTAGCCCATGGCGAACACCGCCAGCACCATGATGCGGGCGAGCAGGCCGTGATAGTATTCCGGCAGAAGGAAGCTCAGCACGAAAAGCAGCCCGACGACGCCGAGATGCAGGGCATAGGCTTTTACCGGCGAAGCTTCGCTCATCGCGACCTCGTCCCGAACAAGCCTTGCGGACGGAACACCAGCACCATGGCGACCAGCAGCGTGGCGATGATCTTGGCCAGCGTCGGCGAGAAGAACATCGAGATGATGCCGTCGGAGAGACCGATCAGCACGGCGGCGACGACCGTGCCGCGCAGCGAGCCGAGGCCGCCGATGATGACGACGATGAAGGAGAGCAGCAGCGGGTCCTGCCCCATCAGATAATGCGCCTGGCTGATCGGCACGATCAGCACTGCGGCAATAGCCGCCAGCATGGCGCCAAGCGCGAAGACGCCGCCATAGACGCGGCCGACGGGGATGCCGAAGGCCTGCGCCGTCTCGCTGTCATACTGCGTGGCGCGCATGACGAGGCCGATCCTGGTGCGCGTCAGCACCAGCCATGTCGCGGTGAGCAGCAGCGCGGAGGCGGCGATGACAGACAGTTTGTAGCCGGAGTAGCCGAACCACGGCAAAAGGATACGGTAGCTGAACGGCGGCTCCACCGGCCGCGCCTCCGGACCGTAGAAGGTCAGCGCCAGCTGCTGGATGATGTAGAGCATGCCGATGGTGGCGACGATGGTGGCTTCCGGATTGTAGTTGAGCCGGCGCAGCACCAGCCGTTCGGCGACCAGCGCAATGGCGCCGACGATCAGCGGAGCAATCACAAGTGCGGCCAGGAAGCCGAGCGCGGGATGGCCGCCAATGGCTGTGGTGATCGCCCAGGCGAGCACGGCGCCCAGCATGAAGAACTCACCATGCGCGACATTGACCACCCGCATGACGCCGAACACCAAGGACAGGCCGAGCGCGGTCAGCGCCAGCACGGCTGAGGTGACGAGGCCTTCGAGGGCGGCGAGGAGGAGGTGGGGACCGAAGTGCATGCTACACGCCCAGCGATAGCGCAATCGCGCCCCTTGCGGGGGGTGAGGAGTGGTCCGCGCAGCGGACGGAAAGCCAATTGCTTGGCTTTCCGAACGACGAACGCCCGGAGCGACAGCGAAGGGCCGGGTCCGGCAGGACAGAGGGGGGCGGCCTGGCGCTCACGCTTGTGCTGGAGCAGCTCACAGCGCCTGCGTCGTATAATCCCCTTCGGCCTCGTAAAGTCCGTCCTCGATCTTGGTCTTGTGCACGACCTTGAGCTTGCCGCCTTCGATCTTGGAGATGTTCTGGATGCCAAAGCACTGGTGGATCTTGCCGTTGAAGGTCTTCGGTCCCTGCGGATGTTCCGGACCTTCGGCGAATTCGGTCAGCGCCTCGGTCGCCTCGACCAGCTTGGCGCGGTCTTCCGGTCCCTTGTAGCCGGCGTCCTCCATCGCCTTCTTGACGACGTAGAGCGTTTCCCAGCAGCCGAACATGTGGGCGGCGGTGGAGACGTCCTTGGGGTCGCCGACGGCGGCGCCATTGTCGTCGATGCCGACAGCAGCGCGATAGGCCTTCTGCGCCTCGGAATCATCGGCCTGCGCATAGCGCGGCGAGCCTTCCCAGAAATGGCTGCCATCGAGGAATTCGAGGCCGGGGCTGTTGATGTCGGTGGCTTCGAGCGAATCGATGAAGCCGAACAATTGCGGCCGGTTGGAGCCGTAGAACTCACCAAGCTCCTTGACGAAGGTGAGCACGGCCGGGCCGACCATGACGTGGTAGATCACCTCGGTCTCGGCCGGGATCTGCGGAAAATACTTGGTGAAGGACGATTCCGTCGGCGGGATGGCGATCTGCGCGATGACCTCGCCGCCTTGCGCCTTCAGCGCCGGCGGCAGGTAGTCGCGGTGGTCGTAGCCGAAGGCGAAATCCGGGAAGATCTGCGTCACCTTCTTGCCGGCGTTAGCCGCGATCCACGGGGCCATCGACTGGATCTGGCTCTTCACGTCGGTGATGCCGGGCTGGAAGACATAGCGGTTCAGCTTGGTCGAGGCGACGTGATGGCCTTCGCTGACGACGAAATAGGGCATCTTGTTTTCGCCGGCGGCGGGCGCCGAGCCGATGACGACATGTGAAAACAGCGTACCGAAGACGATGTCGGTCTTGTGCTGGGTGGCGAACTTGCCGACCACCTCGGCGCCACGGCCGGGATCGGTGCCGTCATCCTCGATGATCACGTCGACCTGACGGCCATTGATGCCGCCGGCGGCATTGATCGCCTTGACCGCGGCAGCTGTGGTCTTTTCGTACCAGCGGCCATAGGCGGCGCCGATGCCGGTTCGGTGCGACTGGAAGCCGATCTTGATCGGCGCCGAACTCTGCGCCTGGGAATAGCGGACGAAGCCAGGGGCAAGGCCGAGGCCGGCGCCTGCGGCCAGACCCTTCAGTGCGGTGCGGCGGGTGAGCGTGGATCTGGAGAGATCGAAAAACCCATTCTTGTCAGTCACGGCAGTTCCCCTGTTTTTGAGTTTTGACTGGCTGCAACGAGGCAAAAAATCGCATGTGTACAAACTAAATCACCAAAGCCCCGACGTGGCAAGCGGGCTTTCCCCGAAGGCATGCTGGTCGCCTTTTCTCATCCGACAGTCGGCGTGGCAAGCAACCAGAGGCCGAAGACGGTGTAGGCGATCATCAGCAAGGTAAGCGGGAACTGGCTGAGGGCCGCGCGGGAGGGCTGTGGGTGCAGGCGCCAGGCGAAGCCGTGAGCGACGAGGACGGCGAGCACATGGCCCAGGATGATGGCGCCGGCCTGGATATTCCACAGCCACCACGCAGAGTCCGCCCCCGCAACGATGCCGGCCTCGATCTGCATATCGGCGGTGCCGAACAGGTTCCAGCCCATCGCGAACGGATCGGAAAGTGCCGCAAGCGCATATTGGCCGTCGACGAGCAGCGCCGTCAGATAATGCGCAATGTGATAGGCAAGCGCGATCGGCACGATCGACCACACCAGCTGACCGGCCGCCTGGTTAAGAATGTGGTCGCTGCCGGCAAGACGTTGGCCGAGCCAGACGGCAAGCAGGAACACCGCCGCCAGCAGCGCGAATGTCAGGATCAGCCCGAAAGTGCCGCTGCCGATCAGCGCCGTGCGGCCGGGAAATTCGAGCGGGTTGATGGCGAACAGGCCGAGCCAGAAGAAGGTTTTCGACAGGCCGTCGAAGGACACCGACGACAGGGCGAGCAGCAGGAAAGCCATGCCGCTGGCCGGCAAGGGCTCCGCGGCCAGCAGCTTGGCGCCCGGCCAGCACAGGGCAAGCCGGCCACGTTCGTTCCGTACCACAATTGCGAAACGCGCCACCATGGAGAAGAAGACCGTCAGGAATTCGCCGCTGCGGCTCCAGCCGCGATAGCCGAACGCCAGTATGGCGAGGAAAGAGAATAGCCAGTAGAGGCCGGCGGCCACGGCCAGACGCGCCGGATCGTCGGGCGCCGGATCGATGAGTTCGAACCAGGCAAAGGCGAAGAACAAGATGGCCGCAGGCCAGCAGCCGACCCATCGGGGCAGGCGCCATGTCCCGGTCCCGAACAGGCGCGAGGCGATACGCCATGGTCCATACCAGGGGTTCAGCCATGACCAGAGATCGCCGAAGAGGCCTTGCAACAGCGTGACGCCGGCCCACAAAAGGGTCCAGATCACCAGAGGCAGCGGGTTTGAAAGCGGGTCGCGGCTGCCGAAAAGGCCGGCGGCGATGAGAATTGCAAAGCCGGCAAAGGATATCAGGCTGATGGCGGCGCGGGCGCTGTCGCCGAAGGTGAACAGCGGCAGGCGTCGGCGCCAGAAGCGGTCAAGCGAAGCCGCCGGCAGCAGCGCCAGGACGAGGAAGCTGATCGCCACGGCGAAAGCGCCTCCGGCCAGATAGTAGCCGGTCGGCAACAGCAGGACGTGGCCCCGGTCGGAGGCGTGTGCGCAGGCGGGGGCGGGCAATACGAGCGATACGGCTGTAAGCAACAATGCCAACGATAGATGACGGCACCCTGCGGCGCCCCCCTCTGTCCTGCCGGACCCGGCCCTTCGCCGTCGCTCCGGGCGTTCGTCGTTCGGAAAGCCAAGCAATTGGCTTTCCGTCCGCTGCGCGGACCACTCCTCACC
>NZ_RZQT01000057.1:0-40030 GCF_003998485.1 Mesorhizobium sp. M7A.F.Ca.CA.001.04.2.1 | reverse complement strand
ATCCTGAAAAGGGCATGGGTCATGACGGGTTTCCGGCCTTCTACGACAAGTGCTTGCCCAGTGACGTCGAGACAATCGCAAAACGGAACGACCTGGAACTTGTCGAGCGCCGTCTGTTCTGGAAAAGCTCCTACTTCTATTTTTTCGTGCCGGCCTTTCTTGCCTGGCGCATCTGGTTAGGCGTTTCGGCCCTGCTTCTCCGCAAGGATGCCGCTGAAACCTACGCCTATGTCTTTCGGCGAAAACAGTGAGTTCCCGCGGCTCATGAAAAGGAAGCTCGCGCTGATCGCCATTCCGCTCGACAGAAGAGGCGGTGCCGAAACCATCTTGAAACTTGTTGCGCGCGCACTCGCGAGACGACCCGACTGGGACGTCGAAATCGGCTTCTTGGGTGGCCAGGCGGCGGGCGAGGCCGCTGGATCACACCAGAAGGGAATTCGGTGCAGCTACGGCTTTGGCGGCGGTAAGGCCATGAGCGAGGTTTTGCTCGCTCCGCGGCTGATCCGGCATCGGTACGATTTGGTGTTCTCGAGCCACGCACGGGTAAACTCGTTTCTGGCTGCCGCGCGAAGCGTTGGACTTCTCCGCAGCCACAGGCTGGTCGCCCGCGAGTCCACGGTGCTTCTGGACCGCTTCAAGGGTCCTCGCGCGCTCGCTTACAAGGCGCTCTACGCTGCCTATGGCAGCCAGGACATGATAGTCGCGCAAACGAGCTATATGAATGAACGCCTGCGTGACGTATTGCCCCGCCGAGCAATCGCCAAGCTGCGTACTTTGCCCAACCCGGTCGATGAAGATCTCATCGTCAAAATGTCCATGGAGGCATTGCCCGGGCACGACGCCGAGATACTTTCCCGCCGTCCGCAGATAGTCTGGTGCGGTCGGCTGATTGATGTGAAGCGTCCGACGATCGCGGTTGATGTGCTGGCCGAGGTCAGACGAAGGACCGGCGAGGATTATGAGCTGACCATGGTTGGCTCTGGACCCATGCAAGCGGAGTTGAGAGCCCGCGCTGGCGAGCTTGAGCTGGCCTCGCGACTAAATCTGCTCGGCCAGAGAGACAACCCGTTTCCACTGTTTCGCGCAGCGCGTGCCGGCATGCTCACGTCGGCGACGGAGGGATTTCCCAACGTCCTTCTGGAAATGATGGCTTGCCGGATTCCTGGCATCGTCACCACCCCCTGTGCGGGAGATCTGGACATGCTGTCGGGCCTGGAGATTTCAGCCGGCTTTGGCGCGTCGGAAGTTGCGGAAGCACTGCTGAAGGTCATCCAAGGCGGCGATCGGTCGGCCTTGTACGGAAAGACCTTGTCGGAAAGATCGCCGGATCGGTTTGCGGATATGCTGTTGAGAGCGCCGTCGTCATATCCGGGTGGGCAGAGATGACGCCCGTTGCTCGCGACAAGATAATCGTCTCGATAAACACATCCTGGAATGTCGTCAATTTCCGCAAGGGATTGATCGAGGCGCTGCGGAGCCGTGGCTATGAGGTGGTCGTCGTCGCGCCGAGAGACGCGTATTCTTCGCTGATTGCGGCCATGGGCTGCCGCTATGTCGAACTCGACATGGACAATTCCGGCACGTCACCGTTGCGGGATCTGGTCCTTCTGTGGCGCTATTGGCGTCTCTTGCGGCGCGAGAGACCGCTGGCGTTTGTCGGCTTCACGATCAAGCCCAACGTGTTCGGCTCCATCGCGGCCAATCTGAACGGCATTCCCGTCATCAACAACATTTCGGGATTGGGGACGGCGTTCGTCCGCGGTGGTCTGCTGCTCAGGATTGCCAAGGTCTTGTACCGGGTGGCGTTGGCCCGTTCCAAAATGGTTTTCTTCCAGAACGACGATGACCGGATGCTGTTCGTCGATGAACGACTGGTTCGCAAGGATCGAACCGCGCTTTTGCCTGGCTCCGGCATCGACCTCGTGCGTTTTGCCCCGTCGTCCGAAGCGCGCACCGGGTCTGGCGCCATCGTCTTTCTTCTCGTGGCCCGGCTTCTCTGGGACAAGGGTGTCGGCGAGTTCATCACGGCGGTCCGTCGGGTTTGCCGTGAGGTGCCCGGAGTGCGTTTCCAGCTGCTCGGCTTTCTTGATGTCGAAAACCGGACCGCGGTCAGCCGCGAGCACGTGGAAAAATGGGTTGCCGAGGGATTGGTCGAATATCTCGGCTCCACCGACGATGTGCGGCCTTTCATGCGTGCCGCCGATTGTGTCGTGTTGCCCTCCTACAGGGAGGGAACGCCGCGCTCGCTGCTTGAGGCGGCTGCGATGGGCAAGCCGCTGATCGCAACCGACGTGCCAGGATGCAGGGAAGTGGTGGACCACGCCGTCAATGGCTTCCTGTGTAAGGTGAGGGACCCTGATGACCTTGCGAGCAAGATGGTCGAGTTTGCGCGGCTGGACGGCTCGTCCAGGGACAGGATGGGGGCCCGGAGCAGAAACAAGGTCGAGCGGCAGTTTTCGGAAACGATCGTCATCGAGAAGTACATGCAGCAGATAGAAAGACTGAGCGCCCTTGCGACGAAATGAGCGGACCGGCCGCACAGGGTCGGATGGAGGATGGTTTTGTCAGTCAGGAGCATAGCGTTGCTTGCCGTCGTGGCTGTTTTGTTTGGTGTTGGCTTTCTAGGCATAATCGTCCTGCAGAGGGGCGGCTCGTCCCCCGCGAAGCCGGTAGCCGCGCTCGAGCCGTTTGACGGCAAGCTCGCCATTCCATCGGTCGATGATCTGCGCGTCGGCGGTCGCAAGATCTTGCTGTGCGGGGCGGCGTTTTCCAGGCCTCAGGCTATGCGCCTCCTGGTCACGGAAGCGGCGCGCCGAGACTATCAGGGGCTCGTCCTGGCCTGCAAACCTGTAGGTGCCGGAACACCTTGCGACGGCAAGATCGCTTCCAGGGTTGGCGATACCCTTGTTGTGCAGTGCCTGACGGCTGAGGGGGAAGATTTGGCCACCATACTTACGCAGGGCGGAATTCTCTGCGGCCAGCCGGTTCAGGCCGGCGCAACGTACAAACCTTGCTGAGCGGCCGCCAGTACAGACCGGAGGCTGTTGCGGCGAAGGGAGTGGTCTTCTTGTCAAGCTGGTCCGGCTGCCCGCATTTGGGTATTTATGGGTCCTTTATCGGGTATGTCGGTTCTTGAATTTTCGGGTATTTTTGGGTATATTTGTGGGTATGACGCTGAAGACCGACTCTCTGCAAATTACCGCCGAGATCCTTGCTCTGGTCGCGGAGATCGACGAATTCAAAGGGGCTTGGCGAGCGCTGGGCGCGCTCGCTCCAGAGCGCCTATCGGCTCTGCGCCGCGTTGCGACAATCGAGAGCATTGGCTCTTCTACCCGTATCGAAGGAAGCAGGCTTACTGACGGCGAAGTGGAGCAGCTGCTCGCCAACCTCGACATCAAATTCTTTGGGTCCCGAGACGAACAGGAAGTTGCCGGATATGCGCAGGTCATGGAAATGATCTTCGCGCATTTCGATGCAATTGATCTGACCGAAAACCACCTGACACAGCTACACCGTGACCTGCTGGCGTTCAGCAACAAGGATGAACGCCATCGCGGTGCATATAAGACACTCGCCAATAATGTCAGTGCGTTCGATGCCGACGGAAAAGAGATCGGCGTCATCTTCGAAACGGCGACGCCTTTCGATACGCCGAAGCGGATGAAAGAGCTTGTCGAGTGGACACGCGACACACTCAACGAGCAAAGCCTGCACCCTCTGCTCGTCGTCGCAATCTTCACGGTGGTGTTTCTGGAGATACACCCATTCCAGGACGGGAACGGACGGCTGTCGCGCGTTCTGACGACGCTCCTGCTGATGCGCAGCGGATATGCGTATGTGCCTTACTCTTCCCTCGAAAGCGTGATTGAGAACAGCAAGGAAGGCTACTATCTGGCGCTACGCCAGACCCAGAAGACGATCCGCAGCCCGAACCCCAATTGGCAGCCATGGGCTGTGTATTTCCTGCGCGCTCTGCAGCAGCAAAAGCGGAGATTGGAGAAAAAAATCGAGCGAGAACGTCTTGTGCTCGGCACGTTACCCGAACTCTCTCTGCAAATCGTTGAGGCCATCAATGAGCGTGGACGCATAACCATCAGCGAGATTGTTAACCTGACAGGTGCAAACCGAAACACCGTCAAAAAACACTTGGCCATTCTGGTCGAAGCGAACCATCTGGCCCAACATGGAACCGGCAAGGGAACGTGGTACGGCCAAAATAGGCGGTAAAGGCTTCAAGTCTGAGGCACGTCGACTTGGTGAGTTGGATCGAGGGTGGGGGGCATGGAGCCAGATCTCTATGGCCGGGAGAGCAGGAATGGGTAGCCGAGCCGGCCGTCTACCCCGTTGGCTGCGATTGGTATCGAGGCGATCTCGAACTACATGCTCTCAGCATGACCAATGGTCGAAATCGCGGCTGCCATCAAGGAATATCTACGCCGAGAATTGTATAGATAATTCAATATATTAGATCGGTTGGCGAAAGGTTTGGCGCGCTCAGCTTGGTCAAATCTTATCGAGCCAGTCACCGCGGAAAGGAGACCTCGAATTTTTGCCCTATAATAAGAAACCTGTGATAGGTAGTCGAAAACTATTAATGCGGTCTGGCTAAAGTACTGTGCTCTGACAGACACGCATCAGCTTAAATCGCCTCGCGCGCGCGAAACAGGTTGGAATTGTGGCCAAAAACTGGTACGCGCTAATGAACTGCCTTGGACTGGGTGCGCCGGAAGCGGTGCAGCAAGAAGGGATCGAAGACTGATGAACCTTGTGATTAAAACTGCGCTTGCCGTATTTTTCGTGTCAATCGGGTTTGGTTCAGCTTCATCGTTTGCCCAGGATGCTTCGTGCAGCTGCGCGACACCCTATCAAGGTTCGGTAAGCCCGATCGGATCCATTCATTCCGCCATCGGTGATGTGATGGTGTCGCAAACAACGGGCTATGGCGCTGCCAAGGTCGGAAGCACGCTCGATTTTGGTAGCCGTGTAGTGGTTGGCGCCAAGGGCGCGGCCTCCGTTCTGGTCGGCGGCTGCAGTCTGGAGGTTTCGGCCAATTCGAGCCTCGACGTTTCCCGCCTTGGCAACAACATTTGCCTCAAGCTTGTCGGCTCTGAGCAGACGGCTGCTATTCAGCCCTCCGGTGGCGGCGCCGGGTTCGGTCCGCCGGAGGCGATTTTCACGGGCGCGCTTCTGACGTCTGGCGTGCTCGCGGCGACGCAGGACGACGACAACGGCGTCAGCCGCTGACGAAGATATAGCGGTGTTGGCCGCTGTAGTGAAAGTGCTGGATCGGTCGGCGGCCCGGCTAATTTATTGGATTCGTTAACCATTTGCTTTATCGCTTGGGGTGGGGTGGGTGTGATTCGTACCAACAGGGCGAGTTGCAGGTTTTGGTGGGGTAAAAATGATGAGTTACCATCGGTTCGGGGCTGCTTTTGCTTTTGTTGCATTCGTCGCAGGAGGCGTCCTGTTGGCCGTGCCCGAGGCTGTAGCTCAGCAAACCTGTTCCTGTCTTGCGTCCGTGCCGGCGTCCGCAGACGCGATAGGTCGGCTTACGCAGGTCCGGGGTGATGTCCAGATGTCCCAGGCCGGCGGCTATGCAGGGGTGGATGCCGAGGCGCCGGTGTATGCGGGCGCTCGCATCATGACCGGGGCGCAGGCGTCTGCTTCGCTGGCTATCGGAACCAATTGCGCGCTCGATATTCCAGCCAATGCCACCGTCAAGGTCGACCCTATCGAAGGCGGCATGTGCGTTTCGCTTGAGACACCAACTGCGACGATCGTACCCGCCAACTCAGAACCTGGCATGCTGCCGGTTCTCTTGGGCGGCGCCGCCGTCGGTGGTGCCGCCGCCCTTATTATCGGCCTGCAGGATGACGACGACGCGGTCAGCCGGTAGGCGGGATACGACACCCGTTGTTTTGTGTAAATTTGTCAAATGCGTCATTCGCCTTCATGCGGGTGACGCATTTCTATTTTGTCGAGGCGAAGCTTTGCCTCCTCTCAACCAGAAACGCCAATGATCGACCTGCATTCACATATCCTGCCCGGTCTCGATGACGGTTCTCCTGACTTGGCCATGTCGCTGGAGATGGCACGGCTGGCAGTCGCCGACGGTACAACGCATATGGCATGTACGCCGCATGTGATGCCTGGGGTTTATGAGAACGCCACGCCAAACATTGCCGAGGCTGTTCAGGCGTTGGAACTGGAGCTTTATCGCGCTGCCATACCGCTTACCCTATATGTTGGCGCTGATGTTCATCTCGCGCCGGATCTTCCCGATCGATTGAGGCTTGGTACGGTGCCGACTCTGAACGGATCCCGCTATTTCCTGTTCGAACCGCCACATCACATTCTGCCTCCGCGGCTCGAAGACTTCGCCGCCCGTCTCATAGGCGCCGGCTTCGTGCCGATCCTCACTCATCCAGAACGGTTGACCTGGATCAAGGCGAATTACGACGTCATCGAGAGGTTGAATACGCTAGGCTGCCTTATTCAGCTCACGGCTGATTCTGTGACGGGGGCCTTTGGACGTACGGCGCTGTACTACTCGGAGAAGCTGCTGGATGAGGGCAGGGTGGATATTGTCGCCTCCGATACGCACGGCGCCAGCCGCCGGCGGCCAGGGCTTTCGCAGGCGGTTGTCGCCATCGCGAACCGGTGTGGGGAAGATGAGGCTTACAACATGGCAGTGAAACGCCCGGACGCGATATTGCAGGATCGGCCGCTCGTGCCCATCGGAAAGCAAAGCGCGAGAAAGTCGGGAGGCAGCAGTGCGGGGCGGTTTGGCGGATTGGGCCGGTTGTTCAAGAGCGGGGCTCTTTGATGGGCATTTTCGATCTTGCAAGAAGTCGTGCGGGCACCGTGCCCGCCTTACTCGCATCACTAGCGATATCTGCTTGCGCAAGCACTTCGTCGACATCGACGTCCACCACCAGTTCTGTCGATGCGCTGCAGCCGACGGCGTCTTCATCGGCGCTCTCTGGCGGTGGTACGCTGCAGGTGGTCAAGGATCTTCCGCCGCCGCAGAATACCCAGAATGGCAGCGAGCAGCCGCTGTCCGCCAACGATGTGCTCGAGGTCAGTGTGTTTCAGGTCGATAATTTGAACAGAACAGTTCAGGTCGACGCAGGCGGGCAGATTTCGCTTCCGCTGATTGGAACCATGACTGCAGCCGGCAAGACCGTTCGTCAGCTCGAGAAGGAAATCGAGACTGCCTACGGTGAAAAGTACTTGCAGTCGCCTGACGTGACGATTTTCGTCAAGGAGTCGATTGGCCAGCGCATCACGGTCGATGGTGAGGTCAACAAGGCCGGCATTTATCCGGTGTCCAGCAGCGCTTCCTTGCTCGACGCGATCGCCCTTGCCGGAGGGTTCAATCCGGTCGGTGATGCCGGCAAGGTCTTCGTCTATCGCAATGTCGGCCAAAACAAGCTGGTCGCAAATTACAATGTCGAGGAAATCCGCGCCGGCAAGAACCGCAACCCGCGCATCTATGGCGGCGACGTGGTCGTCGTTTTTGCTTCGAAGTCGAAAATCGCGATGAACAATTTGAAGGATGCGCTGGGCCTCGCCTCCAGCGCTGCCCGCATTGCGGTCATTCCGTAGACACGGACAACCCCAGGATCACCTCGCGCATGCTCGATCGCAACAGGCAGCCCCAACTTGCCGGACCCGGACATGGTCAGGCCCTGTCCGCGGACTCCTATTACGACGTGCCGCAAAACTACGGTCCCTATGGTCGCGACTATGCGGGCCAGGATGAGGGGTTCAACCCGCTCAAGCTGCTTTTATACATCGTCCAGTATCGCTGGCTGATCGTCATGATGGCGGCCGCCGGGCTCGTTGCCGGCGTTATCGTGACGATGATGCAGACACCAAAATATCAGGCGACGACACAGCTCGAAGTTCTGGTGCCTTCGGCGAAAGTGTTTCAGGACATTGAGGTTGTTTCCGAAAACAGCGACGTCCGGGCCTTCCTGACCGCGCGGGAGAAGCTGAAGAGCCGGGCATTGGCTCAGCGCGTGGTGTTCCAGCTTGGGCTTGGCGAAAGGCCGGACTTTCTGTTTCCGACGCCGAGCTTCTCCCCGAGCAATATTGTTTACCGTGCGTTCGGGATGTCCAAATCACCTTCCATTGAGGAGAAAACGCCCGAAGAGCGCGAGGCAATTGCCATCAAGCGCATCCAGGAAGATCTAACGGTCAATCTGGTCACCAATACAAGCCTGTTATCGATCACCTTCGTCGATCAAAAGCCGAAATATGCAAGCGACGTTGCCAATCAGGTCGCGCAGAGTTTTATCGATCAACGTCTCGATCAGACCAGCGAGACCTCCGATCTGGCACGGCAGTTCATCCAGGAGCAGGTTTTGCAGGTGAAGCAAAAGCTGCAGACCTCCGAAAAGGAACTGGTCACCTATGCAAAAGATGCCGGCATCACTGTTACCGGCGACGACAAATCGCTGATCGGCTCGAACATCGAAGCCCTGAACACCGCCCTGGCCACCGCAATCCAGGAGCGTCTTGATGCGGGGCGGGTGGTCGATCAGATAGAAAAGGGCCGCGGGTCGAGCCTCGGTCCGGTTCTGGAAAGCGAAGGTCTGCAGAAGCTTAGCGATAAACTGGCGGATCTGACCAGCCAGTATCAGCAGAAATTGGGCATCCTGAAACCCGGTTTTCCGGAAATGCAGCAATTGCAATCGCAGATCAAGGAACTGCAGCGACTCTACAACAACGGCGTGCTGGCGATAACCGATTCGTTGCGGCTGAAATATCAGGAAGCGCAGAACAAGGAAACCGACCTCAAGTCCAAGCTCGCGGAGATGGAGAGGCAGCAGGTCGTCTTCAACGACAAGAATATCAAATACACGATCCTGAAGCGCGAAGTCGACTCCAACCGGTCGCAGTATGACAGCCTTATCGCCAAGCTGAATGAAGTCGGTGTTAGCTCGGAACTCAAGACGCAAAGCGCTGCGATAGTCGATTTCGCTTCGCTGCCCACAGCCCCCTATTCTCCACGTCTGAGCATCAATCTTGCAGTCGCTCTCGCGCTTTTCATGGCCCTGGCTGCATCGATCATCTACATCATCGAGTTGCTGAACAACACTTTCACCAATCCGGAGCAGATCGAGAAAGAGCTGGGGCTGACGATGCTCGGCATCCTGCCGCTTGTTGGTGATCGCGAACTCATAGCCAGCATCGCCGATCAAAAATCCGGGCTCTCCGAGGCCTATCGTTCGCTGCGAACATCGCTGCAGTTCTCCGGTGCGGAGGGCGCGCCGCGATCGCTGCTGGTGACCAGTTCGGAACCGTCGGAAGGCAAGTCGACCACGTCGTTCAAACTTGGCCAGGATTTCGCGGCACTCGGCGCAAGGGTTCTGCTTGTTGACGGCGATCTCCGCAAACCCAACCTGCACCGGCTGTTCGGCCTCGACAATGCGATCGGGTTGAGCAACCTGCTGACAAATACCGTTCGCAAGGACGATCTGCCGGGCATTTTCAGACCGACGAAATATCCCAATGTCACCGTGCTGACGTCCGGAACGATTCCGCCGAATCCGGCCGACCTGCTCTCGTCGCCGAAGATGGCGTTGATCTTGACCAATCTAGGCAAACGCTTCGATCTGGTCATCATCGACGCACCGCCGGTCGTCGGTCTTTCCGACGCACCAATCCTCAGCCGGCTTGCCGAAGGCACATTGATGGTCGTTTCGACCAATCAGGTCACACGCAAGTCAGCCAAAACGGCACTCAAGCGTCTGCGCTCAGCCGGTGCGAATGTGATCGGGGCGGCGATGTCGAAATTTACGGTCAACAAGTTCGATTACAATTACGCCTATAAATACATGAACTATCAGTACTACGACTATGGCGCGAGTACCCCGAAAATTGAGGGCAAAGTCGATGACGGAGCAGGCCAGCCCGCTCACGCGAAATCTCCGGCGTTCAGGCGTTTGGTTCGTCGCCTCCGTTCTGGTGTTGGCGGTTTCGTCGGTAGGGCTAAGTCGGCTTCTTGAGTCGGAAACGCCGGCCGTCTCGCTTGCGCTCGATCCGTTCAACGTAGATGCCTTGATAGGCGAAATTGCCGGTCGGTTGAGCGAAACAGGCGACGGTGCTGATCTCGATGTCTTGGCAACAAAGGCGAAGGGCGCGCTTCGTTTCAATGTCGCGGATGCCCGGCTCTACAGCCTGATAGGCGAGATTGAGTATCGACAAGGCGAGAAAGATGAGGCTTTCGAACTCTTCGACCAGGCTCGAAAGCTGTCCAAGACTGAAATCCATTCGCTTCAGAGATCGATCGATCGCTCGATCGAGGTGGGCGATCTGTCAAAGGCCGTTGCCGAGATCGACACGTTGCTGCGCCGGTGGCCCGACAGATTTCCAGTCATTGCGGCTGGCTTGCCGGCTATTCTTTCAAACCCGGACGGATATCAGGCTGTCCTGGCAGCCTTGAGGATCGAGGCACCGTGGAGATCCAGTCTTTTCACCGCGCTTGGCAAGGATCCGCGGGGCCTGCGCGTCGCAAATCAACTGTTGCTGGACCTTGCCGGATCGAGCTCACAACCGACATCGAAGGAACTGTCTGCCGTAATCAACGGGTACATCAGGCAGAAGGAATACGAGGCGGCCTACCGGCTGTTCCTGTTCAGTCTGTCCGATCAGGAGCGGACACTGGCCGGATACATTTTTAACGGCGGCTTTGAACAGATCCTCAGCGGCAAGCCATTCGACTGGCAGGTTCGCGACCGCTCCGGTCTGGAAATTACCTTTGCCGGGGCGCGCGATGCCGGCGAAGGCGATATCGGAGCGACTGTCCGATTTCTGAATACGCCGGTGAAGAACGCCGCGCTCCAGCAATATGTCGAACTGCCTCCCGGCTCCTACAGGATTTCCCTGATCGCTTCCGCGAGAAACCTGAAACTGCCCAAGCAGTTGTTCTGGTCCATCAGATGCGCGGATCCGGCGGGCGAAATAGCTCGGTTCGACATTCCGGAAGGCACGTTCGATCGGCGGGAGTTGAGCCTGGATTTCGCGATCGGACCAAGCGCGTGTCCCATGCAATTGTTGCGGCTGGAAACAGCTGCCATCGCTGAGAGTTGGCGATTTCGGTACGTTGGCACGTTGGTCATGCACAAATTGAGCATCGAAAGAGTTTCATCTTGAGAGAGCGGTCAACCCGGCCCACGGAATGGGAAAAATATCTGCTTGGGTCGGTTCTTTTCCTGTCGGTGCTGATTGGCGGCGGCACCGCAAGCGGTCTCTACACCGAAGCGCTGATCGAGGTGGCGGCGATCGTCTCGGCCGCGGCCGTCTTTTCAAGGCCGTCGGAACACGGCATCCCTCGCTCGGCCCTGTGGTTGCTTGCTCTGGGCCTTGCCGTGTTCTGTTTTCAAATCGTGCCGCTGCCCGCCGCTCTGTTGAGCGGATTGCGGCCTGAGGTTCTACTTGCAAATCCGTGGCTGAGCGGTGAAACCGGGCTGCGTTTCGTCAGTGTCGGCGTGGGACGTACGATCGAGTGTCTGTTGTATTTCGTGGCGATGGCTGCATTCTTTCTGAGCGTCACCCGCTTGCGCCCAGATCAGGTCTACGGCCTTCTGCCCTTCTTTTTCATGGGTGTCATCTGTAACGGATTGGCTGCGGCGATCCAGTATTCACTCTCCGATACGGTTGCCATACAGGGTTTGTTGCCGTTCACGATCAATGCGGGACTGTTTGCCAACCAGAACCATTTTTCAGCTTTGCTCTTCGTCTCCATCCCCTTCGTTGTCTACTACGGCCTGTTTCGCGGGCACCTTCTGTCCGGGTCGCTCGGCTTGATAACGCTGCTGCTGTTGCTTCTGGCCGCCGGTTCGCGCGCCGGTATTCTGATAGGGCTGGCGATCACCATGGTATCAGTCGTCTTTCTGTCCGCGCGCTCGAGGCTGGGCGGGTATGGAATACCCGCTGTCTTCATCGGGCTTTCACTCTACACGATCGGGGCGTGGACGAAGATCGATGCGGAAGTGGTTGACCCGGCCTTTGGACGGGCCGAATTTGCCCGCACGACGATCGCGGGAATTGAAGAGAACTGGGCGACGGGCGTCGGCTTTGGGAGTTTTCCGAAGGTCTATCAGATTTACGAAAAGGGAGAGATGATCTTCAAGCCCTACGTCAATCACGCCCACAATGATTATCTGGAATTGGCACTTGAAGGTGGCGCTCCTGTTGTCTTTCTGGTCGCAGCTTACGCGATATTGCTTTTTGCGTTTTCCGTTACGGCACGGCGAGATCCGCTGCAGAAAATGGCGTTTCTCTCAGTATCGTTTCTGCTCGTTCATTCTCTGGTCGATTATCCCTTGCGAACGGCGGCACTGGCGATGACCTTCGCCTATATGAATGGCGTTATCTTTCACAAGGGACTTGCTGAGCGGCTGAGCCAGAGAGGCGAGTCGACCGCCGCCCCTGATGACAATCTGCTTGTTCCCGTCAGGCCGGCTTTGGC
Source organism: Mesorhizobium sp. M7A.F.Ca.CA.001.04.2.1 (assembly GCF_003998485.1). Classification (NCBI taxonomy): domain Bacteria; kingdom Pseudomonadati; phylum Pseudomonadota; class Alphaproteobacteria; order Hyphomicrobiales; family Phyllobacteriaceae; genus Mesorhizobium; species Mesorhizobium sp. M7A.F.Ca.CA.001.04.2.1. The sequence goes on along the minus strand of NZ_RZQT01000057.1, from coordinate 27,549 downwards.
AAGACGATAGCAATGCGTCGCCTGAATTGGCCATGGATTGGCGCCGGATCGTGACCCAGTCATTTGACGAACGCCGAGATTGACAAGCCAGTGCATGGAACCTAAGCACGGGCGGCTAGGACCGGGGGGTTCAGGCATGTCAAGGAGAGCTTCTTGAAAGGAATTATCCTTGCTGGAGGCAGTGGAACGCGTCTTTATCCACTAACATTAGCAGTCTCTAAGCAAATTCTGCCGATATACGACAAGCCGATGATCTATTATCCGCTGAGCGTTCTGATGCTCGCGGGTATCCGAGAGATTCTGATCATTTCGACGCCGCGTGACCTGCCGGTTTTTCGCGATCTGCTTGGCGATGGATCGGAGTTCGGGCTCGACCTGTCCTATGCCGAGCAGCCGCAGCCCAACGGGCTGGCGGAAGCCTTCATCATCGGCCGCAATTTCATCGGCAAGGACAACGTGTCGATGATCCTCGGCGACAACATCTATTTCGGCGATGGGCTGTCGCAGCTTTGCCGCGACGCTGCCTCGCGCGAAAAGGGCGCTTCGGTGTTCGCCTATCATGTCGAGGATCCCCAGCGTTATGGCGTGGTTTCCTTCGACAAGGCCACGGGAACGGCGCTGACGATCGAGGAAAAGCCGCAGGTGCCGAAATCCAACTGGGCGGTCACCGGTCTCTACTTCTACGACAACGACGTCGTCGACATTGCCCCTGCCATCCGTCCCTCGGCGCGCGGCGAGCTCGAGATCACGGCGGTCAACAACGTCTACCTCGAGCGCGGCCAGTTGCATGTGCATCGGTTGGGGCGCGGCTATGCCTGGCTCGACACCGGCACCCATGACAGCCTGCATGAGGCCTCGTCCTTCGTGCGCACCATCGAGCACCGCCAGGGCATCAAGGTCGCCTGTCCCGAAGAGATCGCCTTTGAACAGGGTTGGCTGACTGTGGACCAGGTTCTGCGTCGCGCCGATCATTTGGGCAAGAACGAATATGCCGCCTATCTGCGCCGGCGTGTCGTCGACCTGTCGGAGGCCTAGGTGCTGGAAGTCAGGCCCCTTGGCATCGATGGCGTTCTGGAAATCGTTCCGAAGCGACATGGCGACGCGCGCGGCTTCTTCGTCGAAACCTACAATGCCGAGCGCTTTTCGCAGGCCGGCATAGACTTGGCTTTCGTGCAGGACAATCATTCTTATTCCGCCGCGGCGGGCGTCTTGCGAGGGCTTCATTACCAGCTTGCGCCGCGCGCCCAGGACAAGCTGCTGCGCGTCATCCGGGGCAGCATTCTCGACGTTGCGGTCGACATTCGCCGCGGTTCGAAAACCTTCGGAAAATGGGTCGCTCTCGAAGTGTCGGCCGAAAAGGGCAACCAGATTCTGGTGCCGAAAGGCTTCGCGCACGGCTTCGTGACGCTCGTGCCCGACACCGAGGTCCTGTACAAGGTGACCGACACCTATTCGCAGGCGCATGACCGGTCGATCCGTTTCGACGATCCCGCCATCGGCATCGAATGGCCGTCATTGACCGGCGGGTTCCAGCTCTCGGACAAGGACCTCAAGGCGCCGCTGCTGGCTGCCGCCGAGGTGTTCGCCTGATGGGTTATTTGAGGACAGCGGCATGAATTTTCTGGTGACGGGCGGTGCTGGCTTTATCGGTTCGGCGGTGTGCCGGCATCTATGCGCCAACCCGGCCTATCGGGTGACCAATCTCGACAAGCTGACCTATGCGGGAAACCTGGCCTCGCTGCGGCCGATCGAGAACGCACACAATTATCGCTTCGCGCAGGCCGATATCTGCGACGAAAGGGCCGTGCTCGACATCCTCCGGCGCGACGATATCGACATCGTCATGAACCTTGCCGCCGAGAGCCATGTCGACCGCTCGATCGATGGGCCGGGCACTTTTATCGAGACCAACATCGTCGGCACCTACAAGATGCTCAATGCCGCGCTGGAGTACTGGCGCGGCTTGCCCGAGGACAGGAAGAGCCATTTCCGCTTCCATCATGTCTCGACCGATGAGGTGTTTGGCGATCTTCCGTTCGATGGCGGCATGTTCGTCGAGGAAACGCCCTATGCGCCATCCTCGCCCTATTCCGCCTCGAAAGCGGCCTCGGACCATCTGGTGCGGGCCTGGCACGAAACCTATGGCCTGCCGGTCGTGCTTTCCAATTGCTCGAACAATTACGGACCCTATCACTTTCCCGAAAAGCTGATCCCGCTGGTCATCCTCAATGCGCTCGACGAAAAGCCGCTGCCGGTCTATGGCGCCGGCGCCAATGTGCGCGACTGGCTGTTCGTCGAGGATCACGCACGCGCGCTGGAACTTGTCGCGACCAGGGGACTGCCGGGCGAAAGCTACAATGTCGGCGGCAATTCCGAGCGGACGAACCTTGGCGTCGTCGAGACGATCTGCGATCTGCTCGACAGCAGGCGGCCGCGGGCAGGGGGCAAGAGCTATCGCGACCTGATTTCCTTCGTCACCGACCGCCCCGGTCACGATCGCCGCTATGCCATTGACGCCTCGAAGATAGGCCGGGACCTGGGCTGGACGCCCAATGAGAATTTCGACAGCGGCCTCGCCAAGACCGTCGACTGGTTTCTCGACAACAAATGGTGGTGGGGACCGATCCGCGAGCAGCGCTATGCCGGTGAACGGCTGGGCGAAGCACGCAAGGGGGCGGCGTGAGGCTGGTTGTCACCGGGCGCGACGGACAGGTCGCGGCAAGCCTTCTGGAGGCCGGCCAGGCGGCCGCCGGCGTTGAGGTCATCGCCATTGGCCGTCCGCAACTCGACCTTGCAAGACCCGACACGGTGATCGAAGCCATCGCGGCCGCGAAGCCGGATATCGTCGTGTCGGCTGCCGCCTACACGGCGGTGGATCAGGCCGAGGACGAGCCCGATCTGGCATTCGCGGTGAACGCCGTCGGCGCCGGCAAGGTGGCGCAAGCCGCGGCGGAGCTTGGCGTTCCCATCATCCATCTTTCGACCGACTATGTCTTCGACGGCACCGCCCCTGGCGCCTATGTCGAGACCGACGCCACTGCACCGCGCAGCGTCTATGGCGCCTCCAAGCTTGCCGGCGAACAGGCGGTTGCATCGGCCAATCCGCGCCATCTGATCCTGCGCACGGCATGGGTCTACAGCCCGTTCGGCAAGAATTTCGTGAAAACCATGCTGCGGCTGGCCGCCGACCGCGACGAGATCGCGGTGGTGGCCGATCAGTGGGGAAATCCAACATCGGCACTTGATATCGCCGACGCAATCCTGCATGCGGCGGCACAGCTGCACGAGGGCGCCGCCACATCCGGCATCTATCATCTGGCCGGAACCGGCGAGGCCAACTGGAGCGGCTTTGCCCGCCATATCCTCGACACAAGCCGCGTGTTGGGTGGTCCCTGGGCGCGGGTACGGGACATTGCTACGATGGACTATCCGACCAAGGCGCGCCGCCCCGCCAATTCCCGGCTATCGAGCGCGAAATTCACCGACGTGTTCGGGTGGAGGGCACCGGACTGGCGGCAGTCGACGGAGGCGGTGGTGCACCGGCTTCTCGACGGTGAGACGAAACAGGCATTGACGGCATGAACAAGCACCCTTCGCCAGACGCGGTGCGCGACGCGATGCCTGCCGGCAAGGCACGCGCCAAAGCCAAAACGGCAAAGCAGGTCCTTTCACTTCGTGACCTGTATGACGCGCATCGCGGCAAAGTGTCGGATAAATGGTCGATCTATCTCAGCACCTATGACCATATTTTTTCAGAGTATCGAGACAGGCCGGTTCGAATCCTGGAAATCGGAGTTCAGAACGGCGGCTCCCTGGAGATATGGCAGAAATATTTCCCCAATGCTGAGATAATCGTTGGCTGTGACGTCAATCTGGCTTGCGGAAATCTCGTTTTCGACAGCCGGAAGATAAAGATCGCCGTAGGTGACGCCAATACTGATCAAACAGAGCGCGACATCATGTCGATGTCGGAAAAATATGATATTATAATTGATGACGGATCGCACCTATCCTCGGATATAATACGCTCGTTCGCGCGATATTTCCCTCATCTTTCCGAAGGGGGCATGTACATCGCCGAAGATCTGCATTGCAGTTATTGGCAGGAGTTCGAAGGCGGTCTCTACGATCCGCTTTCCTCGATGTCGTTTTTCAAACGCCTGCTTGATGTAGTCAACCATGAGCATTGGGGACTGGATCGTCGTCGGGTCGATGCCTTGGCCACTTTCGCCGACAGGCACCAAGTCGCATTCGACGAAGCTTCTCTCGCGTCGGTTCATTCCGTCGAGTTCTTGAACTCGCTTTGCATTGTAACGAAGCTGCCTATTCCGGAAAACGTCCTCGGCGCGCGCAACGTGCACGGCCGGGCGGCGCTCGCAGACGGGAGCGTGGTTCCTCTCGACGACACGAAGAGCAAGGCGATCGATCAAACCGGAAATCCATGGTCGTTGAAGTCAACAACCATGGAGGAGGAGATCGGAACCAACAGGAAGTTGGTGGGCCGTCACGGGGCACGCATCGAGGCTTTCTCCAGCGAGATGGCTGAAATGCGCGAACAAATCCGGACCCACAAAGACGAGATCTCAAGCACAAGGGCACAAGTCAGCGCGCGAGACGGAGAGATCGCGCGAGGACGGACACAGATCATTGCGAGAGACAAAGAGATCGAACTCTTGCAAGAAAATTTGTCGATGGCGCACAGGGCGACGAGTGTGCTGCTTGCGGATCGCGACGAGGCGCGATCCGAGGAAATCCGGTTGCATGATGTTCTCGATGCCGTTTATGCCAGCACATCCTGGCGAGTGACCAAGCCTCTGCGGGGGATTGGGAGCCGCGTCCGCGCTATCGGCGATGTTCGCATAAGGCTCCGCCGCTTGGCGATTCGGGGTGCCTACGGTTGCTGGCACAATCTGCCGCTCTCCATCGACCTCAAGCGAAAATTGAAGAGAGCGGCGTTTTCGACCTTTCCTTCGCTGTTTGGTGTTACGAATGCCTACCGCGCCTGGAGAAGCATGGAGGCGCCCCAAGCGCCTGTGGGCAGCAACGAGATGGTCTTGCGCGGGGCGCTGGTCAGTTCCGGCCCGATCTTCTCGCCCGAACCAGTCTATGTGCCGCTTCTCGATGCGCCGCCGCTGCTCCTGAAGCCGGTGCGCGTCATCGCGTTCTATCTCCCGCAATTCCACCAGATCCCCGAAAACGATGAATGGTGGGGACAGGGCTTCACCGAATGGACCAATGTGAGGCCCGCCGAGCCGCAATTCATCGGTCACCATCAGCCTCACGTGCCGGATTCCCTCGGCTATTATGATCTGCTCGACACTGCAGTTCAGCGCCACCAGATAGAGCTGGCAAAGCTCTATGGCGTGGAAGGTTTCTGCTTCTATTTTTATTGGTTCGCCGGCAAGCGGCTCTTGGAAAGGCCACTCGAGAACTGGCTCGCGGACAAGAGCCTCGACATGCCGTTCTGCGTCTGCTGGGCTAATGAGAATTGGTCGCGCCGCTGGGACGGAATGGATCAGGAGATCCTCATCGCGCAGGATCACTCCCCCCAGGACGATCTCGCCTTTATCGCCGAGGTCGCGCCTTATCTTCGCGACCCACGCTACATCCGCATCGATGGCAAGCCGCTGCTGCTCGTCTATCGACCAAGCCTGCTCCCGGCGGCGGCTGAGACAGCGCGGCGCTGGCGGACTTGGTGCCGGGAGAATGGCATCGGCGAGATTTTCCTGGCCTACACCCAGTCCTTCGAATCTGTGCCCCCTCATCGCTACGGGTTCGATGCCGCCGTGGAGTTTCCGCCAAACAATTCCGCGCCGCCAAATGTCACGCATACAGTGACGCCGCTGCATGAGGATTTTGCCACGACCGTCTATGACTGGTCGATTTTCCCGCAACGCAGCGAAACCTACTCATCCCGCAAATACAAGCTTTTCCGTTCGGTTTGCCCCGGCTGGGACAATACGGCACGCCGCAAGCGCGGCGGCACCGTGTTCATCAACAACACCCCCGCGCTCTACCGTAGATGGCTGGACAATGTCATTGAGGACACCTTGGCCCATGTCAGCGAGCCATCCGAGCGGCTGGTCTTCGTCAATGCCTGGAACGAGTGGGCGGAAGGCGCGCATCTGGAGCCCGATAGCGCAAACGGCCACGCCTACCTGCAGGCGACCCGCGACGCCCTGGAGGCGGCTAACAGGAAATGCAAATCCCGGATCGTAGTCGTTTCCCACGACGCCCACCCGCATGGGGCGCAATTGCTGGCTCTCAATCTGGCCAAGGGGTTCAAGCAGCTTGGTTTTGAGCCCGATCTCATCGTGCTAGGCGACGGGCCGCTGCTCGGCCGTTTCGCCCACGCCGCGACCGTGCACAGGATCGACTTGCCTGAGCAAGGCGATGCCGATGTGCTGAAACGCTTGGCCGCCATCAGAAACAACGGCGCCGAAGTGGCCGTCGTGAACACCACCGTATCCGGAAAGCTCGTCCCGCTGCTGAAGCAGGCAGGGTTCCGCACCGTTTGCCTCGTCCACGAACTGCCCGGAATATTGGCGTCCTACGGTCTTGCCGATGCTGCCGCAGCCATTATCGAGAGCGCTGATACGGTCGTTTTCCCAGCCGAGATCGTCAAAGCCGGATTCGAAGAGTTTGTTGGCCAACCGGTCAGTCAGTCGGTAGTCAGGCCGCAAGGACTCTATCTGCGTACGCCCTACCTCGCCGATGATCGTCAGCAGGTCCGCGAGGCGGTCCGCGCAAGATTAGGGCTTTCGACAAGTGAAAGCATAATCCTATGCGCGGGATATGCCGACCATCGCAAGGGCCTCGATCTTTTCGTTGATGCTTGCCTCAAGGTTATGGCATCCAGGCCGGATGCGGTTGCTGTCTGGGTTGGCCATGTCGATACCGTCTTTCACGCCAAGCAAATGCGACGGGTGAAGGACGCGGGACTGGAGGGCCGCTTCGTCTTTGTCGGATTGGTGGAAAATCCGCAGGAATACTATTTCGCCGCGGATATCTATGCCTTGACCTCGCGTGAGGATCCGTTCCCCTCGGTGGTGCTCGAGGCGCTGGATGCCACAGTGCCGGTCGTTGCCTTTGAGGGCGCTGGTGGCTTCCAGGATCTGCTGAAGCGGGATTGCGGAATCCTCGTGCAGGCATTCGACACCGATGCGATGGCCAAGGCTATCACCAATCTGCTCGACAATGCGGGCGAAGCCCGGCGTCTCGCCAGCGTTGGCCGCGATATCGTCCGCCAGGAGTTCAGCTTCAGCCATTACCTGCATGACCTGCTGATTTACGCCGAAAAACCATTGCCGCGGGTGTCGGTCATCGTGCCGAACTACAACTACGCCCGGTATCTGGGTGCGCGCCTAAGCTCGATCGTCGAGCAGACGACAAGGCCTTACGAGTTGATCGTGCTTGACGATGCTTCGACCGACGAAAGTGTCGAAGTCATCGAGAAATTTCTGGCCGGTTGCGACATTCCGTGCAGGTTGGTCGTGAACGCCGAAAATTCGGGCTCGGTATTCCGCCAATGGATGCGGGGGGTCGAAATGGCGCGCGGCGACTATGTCTGGATCGCCGAAGCCGACGACCTCGCCGATCCCGATTTTCTCGCCGAGCTTCTGCCCGCCTTCGAACGCGAGGAGGTGGTGATGAGCTACTGCCAGTCGCGACAGATGGACGGCGCCGGCCGGGTCTTGTCCGAACACTATCTCGATTATGTGTCGGACATCGACCGGTCTCGCTGGACGAAACCCTACGTCGTGGAGGGCCGCCAGGAAATCGCCGAGGCACTTTACCTCAAGAACACCATTCCAAACGTCAGTGGCGTCTTGTTTCGAAGAGAGGCGCTGCGCCAGGCTCTCAGCCAGAACCTTGATGAAATCGCGTCTTACAGGAATGCCGGCGACTGGGTTGCTTATCTGAGATTGCTGGAGAAGGGCGATATCGCGTTTCATCCTCACCCGTTCAATTCGCACCGCCGGCACCAATCAAGCGTGACGATAGGGAGTTTCAACGCCAGCCATCTGCAGGAGATCGCGCGTGTGCAATCTGAAACGATCGCTCGCTTCCATCTGGGAGCGGCAGCGCAAGAATCAGCAAGTGCATATGCCCAACGTCTCTACGCGCAGTTCGGCCTTGCGACGGGCGAGCAGCCACGATTCGAGGGCTATTCGGAGTTGCGGAACGCGGGGCAAGGGCAGGAGAACTAAGTGCCACCAATATGGCCAATTCCGGTTTGACCAAAAAGCTTGATAAGTCCGTGGCAGTCGTCGGTGCCGCTTGGGCCGAAAGCCAATATTATGACAATGCTGAGCGCTGGGCGCATCTGTTTTGGGACGAAGACAAAGGTACGGGCCTTATCGTCCGCGAAAGCAATATCATTCAGTGGGGAGGAGTGGGCGACTGGATTGCGTGACGCTCGTGCAGCGGCCAGGCTGAGGTCGACGATTGAACTCGGATGAGGCCATCAGCCCACAGATTTCAATTCAAGCGGAGGTCTGATGCTGAAGCGGCTCCCGCAGCTTTAGGGCACAAAAGCAGAAGAATTGATTGCGGAGAGTAGATCATCGGCGGATCGCGGTTCCCCATCGAATCCAGGAACAAAAACAAGCTTTTGATCACAAATTCGGCAAAGCTCGCTCTGCATCGGATCCGCAGTTTCTCGGTCGGAACGATCTCCAATCTCGATCACTTGCGTACCCTTGGCCATGAAGACAGAGTTGTGCAAGACGCTTCCGGTGAAACCAATTAGCGTCCTTGCTCTCGAAATAGACGCAACCTGCGCCTCGGTAGTCATGTTCTGAGGCAGGATGGTCAGAGCGCCACGGTTGGAGAGCGCCTGATATATGGATCTTTCTGAAGGATGCCAGCGTCGATGGTCTTCTGCTCTCATGGCAACCACTGTCTCGTCGCTTTGCTGCCGGGCTAAGTTGGATCGGATTCGGTCATAGACGGTAGCCATCGCTAAGTGAACTGTTGGGCTTGCGACTCCGAATGATGTAAGGCGCTGAGGTACATATAACCTCCCTACCAACATCGGTTTCGGTGAGACAACGATTTCCCGTTCTCCCCAACCGGCCGCGCGGAGGATTGGCATCGTGTGCCTTTGGTAGCCTTCCGTCCACTCGTTTTGCCCTACGATTTCATATGGCGAGAAGATCACTGGAACATTTGGGAATTCGTCCACCAAGGCTGCGGTCGAAAGCGTTTCGATTAGGAAGTGGCCCCACGCATAGAAGAAATGGCCACCATAGATCGCCACGTCAAAGCGCAGGGAATTAGGTATAGGATCGCGACGTCGTGAAATAGAGATATCCGGCCGGTAATTTGAGACAGGCGAGCCTGGTCGCAGCGAATGGAACACCAGCGCCCCGGCTGGGTCGTAGACCGCGCCCTGATAGGTCATCGAGGACTTGTCGAAGACGGTCTGGGTTACTGTAGCGTTTTCGATGATGCGATAACTCGCCGTGATATCGTGACGGAAAGCTGATTGCGTCGCCAAGGTCACTTTCTGAATCCTATCCCGACGGCCCTCGCAAGCCTATCGACTTGCCGAGCTCATGTAGCACGAGCCTGGTTGCAGTCAATCATGGACCGCAATTCGCGAAATCACTGAAGCGGCATTTAAGTACTCTGCCGGCACGACAACGACTGCACCTTCGCCTAGTTCGAGTGCTTTGTCGTTAAAACATTTTGCAAGGCGACCTCATCGAAATAGGCGCCAAGGAAGTCAAATAGCGGTCTAAGGCGGCCAGGATCGTTGCGATAGTCGTCATAGTGGACGTGGAAAACGTCACTTGCTGATGATTTTACCGTATCGCGAAGTAACTGATCAACAGCGATCAGGTCCTCTTCTGAGATATCATGGCCAGCTCTTTTGCTGCTTGCGATCGTGGCTTCCAGATCTCGTGTGTTGATCAGGAAAGCACTCCGCCGGAAAAACCGCCGCATGAACTTCAACTCAAACGCCAGTTCGTCAGCGGCGAAATGGTAGCGGATTTCCTTGAAGCCAGTGACTCGAGTATCTGGCGGCGTTTTCAGGATATTCCGAATGAAACTGGCGGTAAGATCTTGTCCGTACGAATCGAGGTCCATATCGGCAGCTCCAAACCATGGACTGGTGGACTTGTCGCTTTCGGCGGAGAACAAGTCCTGCGCAATCTTTACCGCCTCCCAGGACTTGATAAGTCCGTGAAGAGCGCCGGCATTTTCGCCTCGGATGAGCACGCTTGGGATGGTGTTCAATATCCCCTGAAGCAAAGTTGAGCCAGATCGCCCATAGGTCACGATAAAGAGAAAATCAAAATTCATAGAGGATCAGGCCTCATCAGGACCGACACTTGGAATGGATCGAGTACTGATCGATCATGTCCGACAACCGCCCAACCGCCTCCCCTCAAGAAGTCGATCTCGCAAGAGATGTCGCCATACGTTTCGCCTTCGACGCCACCGTGGGGGAGATACGCAAATCCATGACGACGGTGGTCCGCTTGCATTTTAGGAGCGACGGAAGTTCGCCGAATTCCATCGATAAACGGCCAGAATTCGATAGGCCGAATGGTGGCCACGAACAACCCTTCAGGCTTGATGTGCTTGCGAAGAGCCGCGAGACAGGCTCTCGCGGTCGAAGGCGCAAGATGTGTGAATATCGAGAAGGCAAAAATCAGATCAAATTTTTGATCACTAACAGGCATCGCAGAAGGTATCCGCTCCGATTGAGCGAACATGCCGGGTAATCTTGCCTCTCGGCAAAGGTCGAGGGATTTGTCCCAAGCATCAACACCCCAGATCTTGGCTGGATTGCTGTAGTAGTACATCATGCGCAAGATACGCCCGTAACCACAGCCAAAGTCGAGGATGTCAGAGTCCGCCAGCGGCGCCTTAGTATACCTGGTGAAGTTGTTTTCCAATTGACGCGCGAACGCAGAAGTCTGCCGAAACAGGTCGAGGCCAGATGCTCCGGTCCAGGTCTTTTGCACCTCGTCGCTAGCCATGGCGGGCAGGAGACGTGACAGACTTGGATAGTCCTTGTTCGGCAAGGAAATCATGAGAAGGCCGAAGTCGTCTAGGCTCATTCGGCGTAGGAAAACGAGCGCCTCTTCAACCGTGCATCCGTCGGCCGCCGCGCGTTCTGCGGCATTCAAATGCGGGACGGCCGTGGAAAACATGCGGGGCTCCATATTTTTGGCAGTCTCTGAGGTGGCGTAACCATGTAGCACGCGCCGAGCCGCTTTCAACCAATCGACAGCCAAAGGAATCACCACAGAGTACCAGCCCAACGAACGGTCAATCCACGGTCTAGAGACTTGGATTAGAAATCTCAATAGAGCTGTCCCAACCTTCGAAAGATGACGCTATGCCACCGCCTTACCTTGGTCGACATTGGCAACTGCAGCGTTGCAAGATGCAAAGGTCCGTCAGGCCGCCCCGAGACGGTTAAAGCGAGCCCCCAAAGCCATGCCAGGCCGCTCGATATAGCGATAGCTCAGTAACGATAGCGGTATCAACACTGCGAGCGTTGCTATCAATGAGGCAAGGAACGGTATGGATACCCCATCGAAGGATGCGTAGATCGTGTGATACAGACCCAGGCGATCAAGGATGACAATGACGACGGGATGCCAGAGATAGATGCTGAAACTGGCATTGCCGAGCAGCTTCGCAGCCGGGTTCACGAACCACTTTTGCGGATACAAGGAAACTCCCACGACGGCGCCTGTCAACGCCACCGCCCAGATGGCTTTGACGCCGGAACCGCCGCTTGGCCCCAACATCGTTCCGATTAATACGGCGATCTGGCTCGCGAAACAAATCAGGCCAGCGATTGTCAGAAGGCTGGCGGCAAAGACTATCCGGCCAATCTGCGGTGAAGTGCGACGAAGCCCGAGCCATGCATAACACCCCGCTATCCCTGCAGCGAAGTAGAACAGGTGGGCCATCAGAGAAAGTTGTCCAAAGAGCGCCAGCGCCCCCTCCGTTCCGTGGAATGCCAAATCCCAGTTTGCCGACAAGAACACCGCTACGGCAAGAAGCACCAAAGATCGTGCAAGTCCGGTGATGGCGAAAACCAGCAGCGGCAGGATGGCATAGAACGCCATCTCGACACCGATCGACCATGACGCCATGACGAATCCCGCGACGTGGTTCGGCACAAAGTTGAAGATGAACAGTGCTGAACTGACGAATTGGGAAAGAGGGATTGTTGTTCCCCACATTGTCCAGCAGAACGGGACGTAGAACAGCATTATGAAATAGAATAGCGGCGCGATGCGCAGGAAGCGCCGCAGGTAGAATTCTCGCAATTCCTGCCGCGTCTTGATCCTGCCGCGATACCCGACAAAGAGGCCGAATGCGCTGACTATGTAAAACAGCGGCACTCCATTGCCAAAATGCGCAGGTAGAAACCAAAGGTAGGTGGGAATCGGCAGCTTTGGCAGTGCAATCAGATGAACAAGGAAAATCGATAGCGCTGCGTAGCAGCGCATTGCGAGAAGTCCAGAAAGCTCAAAACGCGCCGAAGCATCTCCGGCTTGCCCTCGAACTACGTCGACGTTCATTCAATCCCCGATAGCCAGCAAGCCGCAATAACCGATACTTTTAACGTCGAACGAAGATCACGCCCACGCTGGAATTGGTCTTCAAATCTTGTCACGGGTTTGCGGCTTTCGCTCTTTGAAGAGCAGCCCTGTTATCGGCGCTTGGCTCGTCGCTGAGACGAAGTAATGCAACGTCATTTTTGATTATGACACTTCCTGGGGTCGGCCAGACTGGCATTCGTGACGCCTCAACTATCGTATTGTCGATCTGCTCCAAGGTGGGGCCGCTCACCTTGGAGTAGCCTAAAAGTTTCATGTAACTGGCAATCCGCCACGGGTTGTCATGAAAAAACGATTGGCCGATCGTGGACGATGGCGGCTGCGGATAGACGGTGACGAAAGACAACGAGCCAAAGATCGCTATTGGATAGGTTTTCGCCGCATCGAAACCAGGCGATGCTGCTATTTGGTCATACACGGACGCCGCCATCAGTGCATCGTGTCGCCCAACAAAAAGCTCAGTGGCTTGATAGGAATTGTGGATCACAACAGTTTGGAAGATGAAGATACCAAGGAAGACAGAGGACGCCATTCTTATCCATTGCCTCCGGCTCTCCAGCGCAAAATAGCCGAATAGCCAAACAGCAAACGGCACGGCAACCAGGCTTCTGATGGGCAGCCGGCCAGCGCCTAGAAGATCCATTGCAAACGGCGCCAGCAATATTCCCAGCGCGCATATGAGGATTACCGAGCGGCGCTCTTTGCTCCAACCATTTTCTAGAATTGCAGAGAACCCTCCCAACAAAAGAAGGGCTGGCACCGCCCAGAGCATCCCTTGGTAGGTGCGTTGATTGAACCCATAGACTCCCCCCACTGTATCGAGGGTGCGGCCAATGATCACGACCGGATTGGCAAAGAATTCGCCAATTTGGAGAATGCCGTCGAAATATGCGTTTTGAGCGGGGATGAAGAATTTGAAGACGAAGTTTCCGGCAGCATAGGCTATGGACGCGCCGATGATGAGGGTGACCAGCAGCACGAGGTCCTGTCTGTTTATGGGCTCATTATTGCGCCATGTACGAGCCAGGATAATGCCGGCCCCCATCACTGGAATGCCGAGTATGAAACTCTGGTAAATTGAGATGGCGAAGGCGCCGCAGACGATGGCGCCGAACACCACCGGAGTGGCCGGTCTCCGGTGCCCGAGAGTTAGCCAAACCGATAGTGTACAAGCCGCCAACGCAACTCCGATGGAGCCTATGTTCGAATAGAACTCCGACAAGAAAAACCATGTTGGGAATGCGCAAAATATTGGAAAGAGGAAATAGTCGTTCGCGGTCAGGAATTCCGCGTCTGGGCGAACGAGCTTGATGACGATCAGATACGAAGCAACACAACCAAGTCCGAAAAGAGCTGGCGCCACAAATGGCATGGTCGGCTGTTGCAGCAGAAACATTTCAAGCAGATATGCCCCCCACCGTCCTTGGGCTACCCATACCGAGGGGTCTGTCCTAAGCGCTGCGAGTTCTTCATCCGTTGATAGTGGAAAAGACGACAACTCAAAAAAATATATCCCGCAGAAAATTAGCAGCAGATAAATCGCGGAAGTCCGGAAGTTAGGCTGCACTGCAAATCCCTCTGGTTCGAGCCGGCGTCTTTCCACCGATGTCGCGGCCTTCGTCAAGCACTATCTTCCTTGATTTGTAACTTCGCGCTCGCGCACCCGTCTGCACCCCTGTCGGAAGGCATTGGTTCATGATCTGCGGAGTATCCATCGAGAAATCACGAAGTTGAGGACGGTCGTGACGGCTAGGGTGACGAAGAATGCCGCCGCGGTGTTTTGCAGCACGCTTTCAAGAGTTTTAAGGGTTGCCAGTCCGAGCACGAACACGACAGCAATCGAGGCGCCGATCGCCAGTCGATCGGCGATGCCCGCGCGACCTCCAGGAAAGACGCGATCGGGATAGAACACCATCACAAACACGAGGCCTGCCAGCCAGGCGAGCGCGTAAGACAAACTCGAAGGGAGCACGGAAAGACCGGCAAAATAGACAAGGCTGGTCAGGGCGGTGTTCAGGCCGCCGGCGACAAGGAACCGGACAGCGTCCCCGCCAATGCGATCAGCGGCCATCCTGCCTGACCGTATCCAGGAAATCCGTGTAGCCCCTGATGTAGTCGCCGGCATCGTAGGGATGTGAAGCCATGACCAGAAGCACTGTGTCCGGCTGGAACTTGTACTGGATCCCCCAGATTCCGGGTGGAAGGTAGAGGCCGATCGACGGTTCGGTCAACGAAACCTCCTTTCTGTCATGGCCGTCATCGACGACAACCGAAAGGCGGCCATGAGCCGCGATGAGGAATTGATGGCACTCGCGATGCGCATGCTCACCTCTGACCTTGTCGGACGGCACGCCATAGACCAGGAAGGACCGGGCCGGCTTGAACGGGAGATTCGAACCGAATTCCAGCGGCGCGAGTTCGCCCCGCAGATCGCCAAAATGCGGCAGCCGCCAAAGTTCGCTGCCGCCGACCCCAAGCGACATTTTCTCGCCAACAGTGCCTGGGAAGGTTTGCGTCACCGCCGGCACGATCTGCGGGCCGGTCTGGTAGCCGATGATGACGGCAGGATTTCCGACCACAACGGCATTGGCGGGAACGTTCTTGGTCACCACGGCGCCGGCGCCGATCATCGCGTCGCGGCCGATGACAATACCTGGCAGGATTGTCGCGTTGGCGCCGATCGATGCGCCGTCTTCGACCGTCGTTTGCAGAAACGTCTCGGGATATTCCCTGGAGCGCGGGAAGCGATCGTTGGTGAAGGTCGCATTCGGGCCGACAAATACACGATTGCCCAGGCGTACCCCGTCCCACAGCTGGACGCCGCTCTTGATGGTCACGTCATCGCCGACGATCACGTCGTTCTCGATGAAAACGTGATCGCAGATGTTGCAGCTCGAGCCGATCACAGCACCAGGCAGCACGTGGGCGAAGGCCCAGATACGCGTTCCGTCGCCGACATGGGGGCTTTCGCAGATACCACGCTCGTGGACGAAAAAAGGCTTGTCGGTCATTTGGCAGTTCCGTCAATGACGCGGCTGATGATCCTGAGTGGGCGCGACTTGGTGTTTTCAACAGCCCGCCAGAGATAGCAACCAAGAATCCCCTGAACCAGCAGACTGGCCGAACCGAAGCCCGTGATCAGCAGCACCAGTGTCGTATAGCCAGCGGGGTCGATATTGCCAAGCAGCCGCGCAATCACGGTAACGACTGCAAATAGAAGACTTAGCACACAGCCTGCAAAACCCACCCAGAGTGTGAGCATGATCGGGAAATCGGAGAACGAGAAAATGCTGTCCATCATGTACCGGAAACGCCGTGCCATGCCCCAGGCGCTTGTTCCATGCTCTCGTTCGCGCCGCCGATAGGGCACGAATTTCCGCCTGAACCCGACCCAGAACAATTGCACGACAAGCGAGCTGTTCGGCTCCTCGATCGACAGGATCGCTTCCAGAACCTGGCGATTGCAGGCAAAGATATCCACCCCGCCACTCGGCATGCTGGGCAGGACCAGCCTGCGGTAGGCCGTCCAGAAAGCCCTCGACAGAAATTTGGTCAAGGGCGGATCGCTACGCCCGGTTCGCTGCCCAAACACGACGTCAGCCTCATCCTTTTCCAGCTTCGAAAAGAACTCGACGATCAGTTCTGGCGGCTCCTGCAGGTCGGCGGCCATGGCCGCGACCTGATCACCCGACGCGTGTTCGAGCCCGGTTCGAATTGCGGTGAACGAGCCAAAGTTCCGGCTATGGAAAATGATCTTGTAATCGTAGCCCGAGGCTTTCAATTCCTCGACCAGCAGAGGGCCGGATTCATCCGGTGATCCGTCGACAACGAAGACGAACTCGATGTCGCCTTGATATCTGGAATGGAAATCGGCGACCGCCTGCAGAAGGGAAGGGATGTTAGCCTGATTTCGATAGATCGGGAAAACGATCGAGCGTGTCGTCACATTGCCTCCCATTCGCGCAGGGCCAGGCACACTTGCTCTATTTCGTCACTCGTCATGTCCGGATAGCAGGGGACGGAACAAAGACGGCTGACGCTGGCCCTTGAAACGGCGAGATTTTCGCTTCCCTTCATCGGCAGATCCGCCCAGCCGACCTGGTCGCAATCCAGCACAGGATAGTGAATGTCGGTGTCGATGCCGCGCTCTTTCATAAACGCTCTGAATGAATCCCGGTCGTCGCAGAGCGCGACGGCGAGGTGCGCAACAGCGCCGTCGCCGCCTTCCAGGAATTGCAATCGACGTCCGGCAACCGACTTGTACTGGCTCAGGATGCCGCGCCGCTGCCGGTTGCGGCTATCCACATCGCCCAGCAGAACGTCCAGTATCGCAGCTTGAACTTCGTCCATGCGAGAGTTGCGGCCATAGGGCACGCCGACGTGATATTTTGAACTCCAGCCATATTGCTGCAGTTGCCGTACATGCCCGGCGATTACCGTGTCGGAGGTGAGAACGGCGCCGCCGTCACCCATGGCTCCGAGATTTTTCGTCGGGTAAAAGCTGAAAGTGGAGATATCTCCCAGCGAACCCGCAACGTCGCTTCCTATTCTCGCCCCGTGCGCCTGCGCGCAATCCTCCACGATTGGAATGTGCGAGAGGCCAGCCTGGTCAAGTCCGTCCCTGATGGCGCGGACATCGACAACGCCGCCATAAAGGTGGGTGACGACGATCGCAGCGGTATCTACGCTGGCTGCTTTCAGCACCGATTGAATGTCCACGAGCTGGCTGGCCGGTTCGATGTCGACATAGTGCGGAATGAGATCGTTGTGCCAGCAGGCGCAACTGGCATAGCCCCCGGCATTGGCCGCGACGACAACCTCGCGTCCGCGCGTGGTGACCGCGGCCAACGCAAGTTCGAGCGCATCCGTGCCGTTGGCCACGAGGACGCATTCCGAAACACCTATGAACTTGGAAAAATTTGCAGCGAATTTTTTGCCGGCCGCGCCATTGAGCCACCATCCGGAACGCAACGTGCTGGTTACTTCATGCTCGATCTCGACCTGATAGCGCTGATACAGGCGCTTCAAATCGTTCATCGGAACGGCTTCTTGTTTCGTCATATGTCAGTCTCGCTACCCAGTACGCGGAAAGGATTAGGCTTTGGACACCTTCCCTGCACGCTTGATCGGCTCTGCCGTGAACGATTCGATCCGACCCCCTTTGAGTGTCAGTTTTTTCGTGCACACACTTTGGATAAGAGCCTCGCTATGGCTGGCCAGAACGATGATGCCCGCCTTTTCCGCCAGTTCGTCCATGCGCCGTTTGGCCTTGTCCTGGAATGACGCGTCGCCGGCGCCGATCCACTCATCCATCAACAGAATCTCGGGATCGAGCGCGGTCGCCGCCGAAAAGGCCAGTCGCGCGGCCATGCCCTGGCTGTAGGCCTTGAACGGCAGATCAATGAAATCCCCGAGTTCGCTGAAGGCGATGATGTCCTCCATCTTCTCTTCGATCTCGGCTTCCGTCCAACCGCTGATCAACCCACGCAGCATGATGTTCCTGCGCCCTGTGGCCTCACGACGGAAGCCTATGTTGATGTTGAATAGGGCGTCGACTTTGCCTTCGATCGCGACGCTTCCCCCGGATGGCTCGTAGATCCCGTACAGCACCTTGAGAAGGGTAGTCTTGCCGGCCCCGTTTGGGCCGACCAGGCCCAGTCGGTCGCCGGCCTTCAATTCGAAACTGACGCCGTCGAGCGCCTGCACAAACTGCTTTCTGCCCGAGCTTTCGATTCTGCCGCCTGGCCCAGCCACACGACGATCCGGCGCGGAAAGCGTCAGCTTCTCGTGCAGCTTGTAAACAAGGCTAACGTTGTCCAGCTTGATAGAAACCATGGAAAACTCAGATGAGGAAGACGACTTGTTTGCGGTATCGGCCGAGCAGCAGCAATGCAATCGCCCATGTAACCAAAGATGCAATGATAGTTACAGTGAAAGCATGAGCTGGAAATTCTCCATTGATGACCGGCAAACGGACGATCTCCAGAAAATAAGTGAACGGGTTCCACTCATAGGCGTATTTTTGGATGGGGTCGTGACCGTTGTTCATCCAGAAGACGGGCGTGAAGAACATGCCGACCCGCAGCAGGTTGCCAACGATGAACTGGCTGTCGGGAAAGAAAGCTCCGAGAAACGCGAAGACGGTGACAAGAGCGGGTGTGGCGAACAAGATCAGCAACAATCCTACCAGTGACCACAGCCATGGAGTTGCGACCGGGGAGCCGCTCATGACCAGAATGACAACGCAACCTGCGATCGCATAACCCGCCCTGATGGCGGACTGCAATGCCAGTCGCATCACATAAACAAACAAAGGCAGTGTCGTGCCTTCGATGAAGCTCTCTTCGCGCTGAAAGAGCGCCACGCTCATGGACATGACTTCCATCAGGTAGAACCATACCAGAAGGCCGATCGCGACATAGGCGGCATAACCCGCGGCCCCCTTTCCGGCAGGCTGGAACACGAAAACGAATGTGCCCACGAAGGCGACGTAGTTTACCAGCATCCAAAGCGGGCCGAGCGTCGTGCGTCTGTGCTGGTCGCCGATGTCCTCGTGGGCAAGCGCGATCCAGACCCGGTGTAATCTCATGGCCTTTGAGATGTCGTCAAAAGCGCCGTTTAGTGCCGCAATCATAGCTGAGAGTATCGCAATCCGTTATTCTGGCGCATTATTCTTCGCTGGCCATAGCGAACCACCAAGCCCGGCTCTAATAGCCATTTCGATGGGCATATGGCAACGCATTGCGTCGTAACGCGGTGGGGAGCAGAGTCAACTGCGGCAAAACTGAACGCATGCTGATGCTGTGTGACTTATATATTAGCTCTTGATAATGTTTCCTTTGCGGCAATCGCCCCAGCATGATCCATGTTCTCCACTGGACGCCTCTTCCCGAAAAAATCTCTAGCTATGCCCTCCGCCCCGCAGTATGCGATACACCACGGCGGGGGCCGGGGATGGCACTTAAGGTGGATTGGTCGCGAAGTATCTTCGTGTTCGCACTTCGCTGGTGTCGATGCCCTTGAGCCTGGAGTCTAGTGCCGTCCAATGAATTCCCACCTAGAAGCTGTGTTCGGGCTCAGGCCACAGATGCGGCGCGCCTTCATCATGGTCCAGGACGTGGTCATGGTCCTGGTGGCCGTGGCGCTCAGCCTTATCCTTTCGCGGTCGAATCTTTCGTTCGAAGCGCTCTCCAACGAGGGTCTGGCGACATGGGCGGGCATCGTCGTCATCAGCCATTTGCTGTTCCGCTACAGCGGCCTCTACACCACCGTCTGGCGCTTCGCCTCGACGCCGGACTTTTTCAACATCCTGAAGAGCTGCGCGATTTTGACGTTCACTCTTTACATGGCGTCGCTGCTGCTGCGTTTTTACCGGCCGGTGGCGGGGCTCAACGAGCGTCAGTTCATCGTCTTCTTCCTCGTCTCCTTCACCATCATATCGGCACCCCGGCTGTTCTACCGCTTCCTGCGTGACGGCGCGAGCTGGGGGATTCTGAGCCGCAAGACCGACGCCAGGCAGGCCAAGCGCGCTCTGTTTGTCGGCCGGCTCGGTGAGGCCGACCTGATCATTCGCTTCACCCGCACGGCGCAACCGGCGGACTATTCCATCGCAGGCATCATGGCGACCGAGCGCGGCGCACCGTTGGGCACGCGGATTCAAGGTGTTCCCGTGGTGGCGACCATGCCGCGCCTGATCGATGTCCTGGAAGACTATGCGACCGGCACCAAAAGCCTGGACCTGCTGATTTTCGGCAGCGGCGCCGAGCACGAAATCGAAGACTATTCGGAACTCGTGCGCATTGCCCGGCACGGCGATATAAATGTGGTGCAGTTCTCAGGCCTTTCGGAGTTGGAACAGCACGGAAAGCTGGTTCTCGACACCGTCGAGATGGAAACGATCCTGCGCCGTCCGACGGTCGCGGCCGACATCCAGCGCATCGGCGCTTTTGTGGGGGGCAAACGCGTTCTGGTGACCGGCGGTGCCGGTTCGATCGGCCAGACCCTGGTCAGGCGGTCGCTGGAACTGGGAGCCGAGGCGGTGCTGGTGGCCGACAACTCCGAGTTCGGCATTTTCCAGCTGAGCCAGTATGTTGACGAGAAGGACCACGACCGCCTCAAGGTCCGCATCGTCGATGTCGCGGACCGGCGCCAGATAACGCGTGTCGTCACGGAATTCCGGCCGGACATCATCTTTCATGCCGCGGCCCTCAAGCATGTTCCGCTGCTCGAGGAAAACTGGGATTCGGCCATCCAGACCAATATCTTCGGAACGCTCGTCTGTGCCGAGGTCGCCGCCAAGTGCGGGGTTGCGCAATTTGTCCTGATATCGAGCGACAAGGCGGTGGATCCCTCGTCAGTGCTCGGCATGACGAAGCGGGCCGCCGAACAGATCATCAGCGCCTTGCATGGCACGCCGGCAGGCGAGACAAGCGGGCGTCGCCCGGCCACCAAGTTCATTGCAGTGCGGTTCGGCAACGTCTTCGGCAGCAATGGTTCGGTGGCGACCATATTCCAGGCGCAGATCGAGGCCGGAGGGCCCGTCACCATCACCGACCGGCGCATGACGCGCTATTTCATGACCGTGGCCGAAGCCGTCGATCTCGTCATCATGTCGGCGGCCGACGCCGCGTCGCGGCAGAGCGGAGACGATTATGCCGTCTATATGCTCGACATGGGCAAGCCGGTGCCGATCCTTGAAGTGGCCGAAACGATGATCCGCTTGTCCGGAAAGAGCCCATACAAGGACGTCGCGATCCGGTTCACCGGCATAAGGCCGGGTGAAAAACTCCACGAAACGCTGCATGGCGAAGACGAGGAACTCGTCGAACTCGGCATCTCGAAGATTTTCGGCCTCAGCACGGACGTCGTGGAATGGTCGGATGTCCAGGTCGCGCTCACGGCGCTGCAGCAGTCGGCGAAAAACCAGGACAAGGCTGCCGCGCTCGCCGCATTGGCAGGTCTCGACCGCGCCAAGAAGGCCAGGGCAAGTGCACGTCAAGACGCGATTCCGAAGACGGCCGGGCAGGCGACCTAGAACAATTCCGGGAAAAGCGCACGGCGCTTACCTTTGGGAATTGCGCCAAATCAAAGAGGTAGATCCAATCAGAATCAGAAAGCGATCTTGCTCGTGAGCAAAGATGATCTGCGCATCGCGGTCCTGATGGGCACGAAAGACGGCGCCGCCTTCATCGAGGAGCAGCTGCAGTCCCTGCTCGAGCAGTCGCACCCTCTGGTCGACCTGTGGATTTCAGACGATGGCTCCACCGATGGCACGACCGCCATCATCGAGGCATGGAAATCCCGCTGGCGGCCCAAGGGTCGAATGACGCTCGTCGAGGGGCCGCGGCAAGGCTTCGCCGCCAATTTCCGCTCGATGATCGTCGATCGACGCATCGAGGCGGACTGCTATGCCTTCTGCGACCAGGATGATATCTGGGAGCCCGACAGGCTGGAGAGCGCTATCGACTGGATGCGGACCCAGGATGCGAAAATCCCGCTGATGTTTTGTTCGCGAACCGGGACCATGACGGAAACAGGAAGCCTTGTCGGCCATTCGCCTTTGTTTGCCCGGCCGCCAACCTTTCGCAACGCGCTTGTGCAAAGCATCGCCGGCGGCAACACCATCCTGCTCAACGCAGCGGCACGCGACCTGCTGGCCAGGGCCTGCATGCGGACCGGGTTCGTCAGCCACGACTGGTGGGCCTATCTCATCGTGACCGCTGCCGGTGGCATCGTCCGCTACGATCCGCGGCCGCTGGTGCGCTACCGGCAGCATGCGGCAAACCTGGTCGGCGCCAACGTATCCTGGAAAGCAAGGGTGTCCCGGCTTGGCCGCCTGTTCAAGGGGGAATTCGCCGGCTGGACGGACCTCAACCTTGACGGTCTTGCCGTCAATCGCGACCTCCTGACCGAGGAGGCGATGGCGTGCCTCGACCTTTTCACCCGCGGGCGCGACGGCGGCCTTTTCCGCCGCTTGGCAGGCTTGCGCCGAAGCGGCGTCTATCGGCAGACCGTTTCCGGAAACCTGGGGCTCTATCTCGCCTTCATCCTGGGGCGCATCTGAACATTGCGACGGCTGCGTGGCGCGCTTGGTCAAGAGATCGGCTCATGCTACGTCGACCGGATTGACGGCATTGGCCTGCGGCATTGCCTCGGGACTTCGGCAGGGAGCACTATCGGCCGTTCATGAAGGCAGCCAAGCAAATCTTCGATCTTGCCGGTGCGGCTCTGCTGCTGGTGGCGACATCTCCTGTCTTGGCGCTCACCGTCCTTGCCGTTCGGGCATCGTCGCCGGGCCCGGCCATTTTTTCACAGGTGCGGGTCGGCCGTGACGGTCGGCTTTTCCGCTGCCACAAGTTGCGCACGATGTATGTCGGGACGCCGTCGCTACCCTCGCATGAGGCGCCGGCGGATTCCGTGACATCGGTTGGAAAAGTCTTGCGGAAGTTCAAGCTGGATGAGCTGCCGCAATTCTGGAACGTCTTGAAGGGCGAAATGAGCCTGGTCGGGCCGCGGCCCTGCCTGCCGACCCAGACGGAATTGATCGAGTGTCGCAGGCGGCTGGGGGTTTTGGCGGCGCTGCCGGGCATAACAGGCCTGGCCCAGATCAGGGGCATCGACATGTCTAACCCGGAGCTCTTGGCGCAAACGGATGCTGCCTACCTCCGCACCGCGTCGTTCTGGCTCGATCTTCGGATCCTGTTTGGAACGCTCTACCGAAGCTGAGCAGACCATGATCCCAAAAGTGGAAACCGGTTTTTGGAAAAGATCATGGTCAAGCAAGAAAGTCAGGATCTGCTGAGCCGCGCCAGCTCGGCCAGCCGCTCAAGCGTGCCGGCTTCGGGCGTCCACCCCTGCGATACCAGCAGGGCGGGGTCGCATATCTGTGTCGCGGTCAGGCTGTCCCAGAACGCCCGCCTGCCGAGTGCGGCCACCACCGGCCGTATCAGCCCGGCCGGCACCGCCATCAGGCGCACAGGCCGCCCCAAACCTCTGCGAAAGGCGGCGATGACGGCGTCGAGGGCGATCGGCGGCACATCGGCGCCGACATAGATCGGGCGAAGCGGCCCGGAATGGCTGAGCAGGTGCGACACTGCTCGCACCGCGGCCTCGGAAGACATCAGCGAACGGATTCCGGTCAAGGCACCCGTCGGCAGCGGCAGCGGCGTATCGGCAAGGCGCATCAGCGTTGCCAGATTTCCCCTCATGCCGCTTCCATAGACCGGAGGCAGGCGCAACACGGCGGCGTCGGAGCGGCCATGCGACGCATAGGCGTCCAAAACCGTGATCTCGCTTTCGCGCTTCGAGCGTCCATAGGCGCATTGTGGAGCAGGAAGCGTGTCCTCGTCGATCGTTGCGCTGACGTGCGCGCCGATCACCGCCCGGATTGAGGAGAGATGAATGAAACGTCCGCTTATCTGGGCCGCCGCTGCATGCGCCAGCCTTGCGCTCAGTTCCACATTGGCCGCCTGGTAATCGGCTTCGGTTGCATTTCCCCGATCATTGTTGAGGCCAGCGCAATGAACGACGTCAGTCATATGCCGGGTCAGTTCCAGGAAGGCGGCGGCCGGCGCATCGAAGCCGGGCATCGGCACAGTCTCGTTCTCCGAACCAAGCCTCTCGGGATGGCGGGAGGCGAGGCGAAGCTCGACACCGGCTTCGCGAAGGTGGCGCACGACAAGACGCCCGATGAAACCTGTCGCGCCCGTGACCAGAACCTTCATGGCCTTGCCCGAGAAAGGTCTTGCGTGACTGGTGCAAGTGCCGGCTCGTCCAGCAAAGGAACATGACGTCCGGAGGCGAGATATGTTCCGCTCACCAGGAAGACCATCAGCACCGAGTCCAGAATGTCATGGCCGACCAGGATGCCTGTCATTCCGGCCGTCAGATAGGTGATCACCACGACGATAATCATGGTGGCGCCGAACCGCTCGTTCGGATCGCTGCTGTTTCGCAAGACCCGGGCGGCATTTCCAGCAGCAACGATAAAGATCGCTGCCAGCGTCACGGCGCCCAGAATTCCTGCTTGCACCAAGGCGGTCAGGAAGCCGTTGTGGAAATGGTTGAAGCCTGTGTCCATCGCGAACTGCTCATGAAAGCCCTGTTTGATCAGAAGCTGGGTTGCACCCACACCGTGCCCGAACAGTGGCATGTCATGGAATGCTTTGAGGCCGATCTCCCAAAGCGCAACACGTATTCCCAACGAGGTGTCGTAGTTGCCGCTAGCTCCAAGCGCACCCCAATCGGAGCGCAAAAAGTCGACTCGCCCGGATATCGCCTGGAAGCTGGAAGCGGCGATCACGACGCCGACTGCCGCCAGCAGCAGCAGCAGGCGAACGGCATTCCTGCCCCTGAGCCTGTGCCGGTTGATCAACATGACGGCTATGCCGGCGATCAGCAGTGCCAGCCAGATGGTACGCGAGCCGGAATAGATGACGGCGATCGTCCCGGCCAGTGTCGCGTAGAAGAGGGGTGTCCGGGCTTGCTCAATACTGGACAAGGCGCCAGCCACACACGTCACCACGGCAAGGCAGACGACGGTTGCGAAGACGATCGGATTTCCGGCTCCCCCCTCCGCCCTGACGCCAATCCAATATTGCTGGATGACGGCCATGAGCAGCGCGACAAAGCAGGCGGCCATGCTGGAAAGCACGACGATGCGGGCAAGCGTGGTTTTCTGCGTGTTGCTCCAGGTCGAATAGGACACGGGAAAAAACAGGAAGGTGACGAGCGGGATAAGATGCGGCGCATCCCGGACAAACGAGTTGTTGACGATGGACGCCAGGAGATTGGCGGCGCAGTAGGCATAGATCGCGACCGTCATCCAGATCATGGGCCGGTCGGCGTTGAAGCGCCTTTTCCCTAAAGCAATCAGCAGGGCGGACGAAAGGCCTCCGCCATTGAACACAAAGCTGACCACCGACCCCAGAACCGGTGGAAAAAAGAAGCAAAGGATGGAGAAGTAGTTGTTGATCCGCGAAGGCGAGAATTGCTGTGTGAGGGATGAAAGCCGGTTCAATTTTCGGGCTCGCTGTTTTCGGCAAGTGTCATACGGCGGATCTTGTTTAGCGAAGTTGAATGCGCTCGCCTCGAAATTGCCCATGCCTCATAAAGCGCTTGCCCGCTGCCGAAGCTGGTATAGCGGCCGCCCCCCGTTTTCGATAGTGTATCTGGTGGATTGCCACCGAAAATCGGCGGCAGGCGACGGTCGGCCAAGGGAAGTCGCTTGAAAGCCGTAGCCGGTCATTCAAGCAATATTTTCCCCGCGTTTTCTCGGTTGTTGAGCTTGCGGGCAGGAATTTCCGGGTTTGATGGTATCTGTGGAAAATTCATTCTCGAACCATGTGCGGCCGGGCCAGTCTTGCATTGTTCTTGACAACGGCGATCTGCTAGAACGCCGGCACGAGGAAGATTGTCCAGAAACAAGGCTCGAACCGGGCGCAAAAGCTCGATGATTTGAGGCAAGGTCTTCTGTTGGAAATACGAAAGAACGCCCACGGTCCATGACAACAGCGCTTACGCATCTTCAGCGGCTTGAGGCCGAGTCCATCCATATATTCCGCGAGGTTGCGGCCGCCTTTGCCAAGCCGGTCATGCTCTATTCGGTCGGCAAGGATTCATCCGTGTTGATGCATCTGGCGATGAAGGCGTTTTATCCCGCCAAGCCGCCATTTCCCTTTCTTCACGTCGACACGACGTGGAAGTTCCGCGAGATGATCGCCTTTCGCGATCAGATGGCGCAGAAACTCGGCTTCGATCTCCTGGTTCATGTCAACGAAGACGGCGTGCGCGACAACATCAATCCGTTCGACCATGGTTCGAACACCCACACCCATGTCATGAAGACCGTGGCGCTGCGCCAGGCGCTCGACAAATACGGTTTCGACGCGGCCTTTGGCGGCGCACGTCGCGACGAGGAGAAATCGCGCGCCAAGGAGCGCATCTTTTCCTTCCGCAATGCCCAGCATGTGTGGGATCCGAAGAACCAGCGCCCCGAAATGTGGAAGATATTCAACACCCGCATCGCATCGGGTGAATCGATCCGCGTCTTTCCGCTGTCGAACTGGACCGAGCTGGATATCTGGCAGTATATCCTGCAGGAAAGTATCCCGATCGTGCCGCTCTATTTCGCCAAGGAACGGCCGGTGGTGGAACGCGACGGCATGCTGATCCTGCGGGACGACGAGCGCATGAAACTCCGCCCCGGCGAGACAGTGGAGAACCGGCTGGTGCGGTTCCGCACGCTTGGCTGCTATCCGCTGACTGGCGCCATCGAATCGGAAGCCGACACGCTGGAAGCCATCGTCGGCGAAATGCTGACGGCACGGACATCCGAACGGCAGGGTCGCCTGATCGACCGCGATGAAGCCGGCTCGATGGAAAAGAAGAAGCGCGAGGGGTACTTTTGACCATGCGCCACATCATGGCAAAGAGCCTCGCCCCCACCGACGGCGTTCGCGACTATCTGGCGGCGCAGGAGAAGAAGTCGCTGCTGCGCTTCCTGACCTGCGGCTCGGTCGATGATGGCAAGTCGACGCTGATCGGGCGCCTGCTGTCCGACACCAAGCAGATTTTCGAGGACCAGCTCGCCGCGCTCGAACGCGATTCGCGCAAGCATGGCACGACGGGCGACGACATCGATTTCGCACTGCTGGTCGACGGCCTCGAGGCCGAGCGTGAGCAAGGCATCACCATCGACGTCGCCTACCGTTTCTTTGCCACGCCGAAGCGCAAATTCATCGTCGCCGACACACCTGGCCACGAGCAATACACCCGCAACATGGCCACCGGCGCCTCGACCGCCGACCTGGCGATCGTGCTGATCGATGCCCGGCAGGGTGTGCTTCGACAGACCAGGCGGCATTCGATCATCGCCTCGCTGCTCGGCATCCGCCACGTCGTGCTGGCCGTCAACAAGATCGATCTTGTCGATTTCGATCAGACGGTTTTCGAC
>NZ_RZQT01000056.1:0-40330 GCF_003998485.1 Mesorhizobium sp. M7A.F.Ca.CA.001.04.2.1 | reverse complement strand
CAACGATGCCCAGACAGCCTGGCGTCGGATCCGTTCGCCCAGCAGCAGCGCGGCGAGAAACAGCGCAAACAAGGGCGCCACGAAGCTGAGCCCGATCGCCTCCGCGAGCGGCAGCCTGGTTGGCGGGACCACGCTTAAAGCCGACCATTCCGGTGCTGAGGCTGCATGCGCTGCGTGCCGCAATTGTCGGCGTCGTGCTGATATCCTTCTTCTGGGGCTTGGCCAGGCTGCCGCTCGCGGAGGCGATCGGGCTCAGCTTCGTGGCGCCCTTGTTTGCGCTGTTTCTCGCCGCGCTGCTGCTGGGCGAACGGATCCGACGCCAGGCTGTCTGGGCATCGTTGGCCGGCATCGCCGGCGTCGCCATCATCATGGCCGGCCAGTTCGGGCAGGCAGACTATTCGCAGGACGCCATGCTCGGCACGGCAGCGGTGCTCGTGTCGACGGTGTTCTACGGATACAATCTGATCCTCGCCCGGCAACAGGCGCAGTTGGCCAAGCCGATCGAGATCATGCTGTTCCAGAACCTTTGCGTTGCCATCCTGCTCGGCCTCGCGGCACCCTGGCTTGCCGTCGCCCTGCCGAGCGATCTTTGGCTTCCTTTGGCCGGGGTGACGGTGCTGTCGCTCGCCGGGCAATTCCTGATGAGCTGGTCCTACGCCCGCGCCGAAGCGCAATATCTGATCCCGACGGAATACTCGGCCTTCATCTGGGCGGTCGCGCTTGGCTGGTTCTTCTTCGGCGAGGAGGCGACCTGGACCACGCTGACGGGAGCGTGCCTGATCGTCGCCGGCTGCCTGATCGCCGCGCGGGCCAATCCCAGGCTTGCCGAGCCCATCGAAGTGGCGGTTTGAACGTCGACGTTCAACGCCCCGCCGGATCGCGAAATACCCCAGTCTCCACCTCGTGCATGAAGTGAGCGATGAGAGCCGCGCATTGGCGATGATGCGTTTCGAGAAGCATGTGCCCGCTCTCAAAGACATGGATTTCGACGGCGTCGAGATCGCGGCTGTAGGCCATGATCTCGTCCAGGCGAAGAAGGCGTCGTGGCGCCCCCACAGCACCAGGCATGCTGGCTGTTGGTCGCGGAGATAGGCCTGGATGGCCGGGAAGCGCGCGATGTGCGAGCCATAATCGGTGAAGAGTTCGAACTGAATGTCGGTGTTGCCGGGCCTCGCCAGGCGCTCCGTATCGAGATACCAACCCTCGGGCGGAAACAGCACTTTCAGACGCTCGGGGAGACCGCCGATATACTGATTTCGGGTCCCCTCGAAATTCATCCAGTCCGGCAGTCTGGCGCGGTTTTCTTCAGTCGGTTCGGCGAAGAACGCCTTCGGCGCGTCCCATTCCGGTCCCAGCCCCTCGTCATGAGCGTTGCTGTCCTGGGCGATCAGGCCGAGGATGCGATCCGGACGCCGTGTGGCGAGATGATAGCCGACGGGCGTGCCGAAGTCAGTGATGTGGAGGAAGAATCGCTGGAGGCCGAGGGCCTCGATGAAGGCTTCGATCGTGCTGGCCAGGTTGTCGAACGTGTAGTCATAGGCATCGATGGAAGGGGCGGACGAAAAGCCGAAACCGGGCAGATCCGGCGCCACCACATAGGCTGTCTCCGCCAGCGGTTCGATGACATTGCGATAGACGTGCGACGAAGTCGGATATCCGTGCAGCAGCAGGATTGCCGGTCTGCCGGGATCGCCGGCATGACGGTAGAAGATGTCGAGGCCGTCGACATTGATGGTTTCGTGGCGGGTCTTGTAACGATTGCTGCACATCCTCTCCCTCCCAGGGTTCCGCGCCGATCTGGCGACGCGCTGGCTTTGACACCACGTATCCGTATGATAGTGGTTACATCATGTAACCGTATAATCCGGTTAATGAGGTTATGTTCCATGGGCGATGCATACACCGAATGGGTACCGGATCACTTCATAGGCGGGCATCCCGCTTTGGACCTGTCGAACGCCGTGTTCGACCGGCGGGCGCCGGCAGCAGACAATGAACTCTTCAAGTCCGTCCGGGATGTTGCGAACTGGTTCAGCGCCTCAGGGCTTGCCGACGATCGCCAGGCGCAGGCCGTTGCCGAGATAGCGGATGGGCGGTTCGTGGAAGGGGTCCGCGAAATGCGGGAGGCGTCATTTCAGGTTTTCGAGCCAATCGCCGCGGGCAAACCGTCTGCGGTCGAACCGCTCGGCGTGTTGTTCTCGCGCACGGCAAGCTCGCTTGCCGCCGGGTCTATCGAGCTGGATGGCACCAGGCCGGAGCTTGCCCTTGGCCGGTGGCGCGATCCGGACGCCGTCACCGCGTTGCTGGCCATGCTGTCCATCGAAGCGTTCTTCACCCTGCCGCGCGACAGGCTGCATTCCTGCCCTCGCTGTGGCTGGCTTTTCCTCGATACGTCGCGAGGTGGCAAGCGGCGCTGGTGCAGCATGCGCACCTGCGGCAACCGCGAGAAGGTGTCGCGCCACCGAGATCATACCGACGTCTAGACTGGGTTAGCGCACCACGTCGCCTTTGCTGCGGGCGGGCCGGATGCCGGCGCGTCACTCCGGAAGACCGGCCTTGCGAAAACCATCGACGAAATGCTCGAGCGTAGCGGCGTCGCGGAATGGCTCGGTCGTCGCCCAGTGATGGGTTGTGAAATGCGGGTTGCCGACGAGGAACAGTTCAGCCTCTGCGCGCGCCTCGTCGAGCCGGCCGAGTTGGGCCATGCTTGCCGCCAGGAAACGGCGTGAGCTTGTGCGATAGGTCTCGTCACGGCGCAACGTCTCGATAGCGGCTTGGTAGTCGCGCGCCGCATATTGCGCCTGGCCGAGCGTCAGATAGTACCAGCTCGCCGGAAACGGGTTCAGCCGGAACGCCTTGCCGATGTGCTCGAGGCCCTCTTCGACCCTTCCGGCCAGGACCGCGATGTCGGACAATGCCGCCCAGGTGTCGGCCTCGTTCGGGTCGAGCTCGATCGCTTTGGCGAATTCCGCATCCGCTTCAGTGAAGCTGCGCTCATAAGCAAGCAGATA
Organism: Mesorhizobium sp. M7A.F.Ca.CA.001.04.2.1; assembly: GCF_003998485.1. Classification (NCBI taxonomy): domain Bacteria; kingdom Pseudomonadati; phylum Pseudomonadota; class Alphaproteobacteria; order Hyphomicrobiales; family Phyllobacteriaceae; genus Mesorhizobium; species Mesorhizobium sp. M7A.F.Ca.CA.001.04.2.1. The sequence goes on along the minus strand of NZ_RZQT01000056.1, from coordinate 37,319 downwards.
AGCCAGGATCCAGCGACAACCGGCGTCGTTGGGATCGATCGCCACCGCCTTGCGCGCCAGCTCCAGGGCAACGCTGCGGGCAGCCTCGGTTGGTCCGCCCCAATGCACCTGTCCCATCCAGTGGTTCATGGCAAGCCAACGATAGGGCTCGGCATAATCAGGATCGAGCGACACCGCGCGCGTCAGCATCAGATGCGCTTCCTGCGCCATCTGCGGCGAGTCGTCGATCAGCTTTCGCGCCCGCACGCAGAGGTCGTAGGCCTCCAGATTTCGCGGCCGATTGCGCGGCGGCGGCGCGCGCAGCCGGCCAAGCAGCGCTTCCACGATCTTGGCCGTCACCTCGTCTTGAACGGCAAAGATATCCTCCAGGCCGCGATCGAAGCGTTCCGCCCACAGATGATCGCCACTCATCGCGTCGACCAGCTGTGCGTTGATGCGCACGCGCCCCGCGGCGCGTCTTGCACTGCCTTCCAACAGGTAGCGCACGCCAAGATCCCCGGCGATCTCGCGCACGTCCATCGCTTTTCCCTTGTAGGCAAAGGTCGAGTTGCGGGCGATGACGAACAGGCCGGAGATTCTGGACAGGTCGGTGATCAGGTCTTCCGTCAACCCATCCACGAAGGGATCCTGCTCGGGATCGTTGCTGAAATTGACGAAGGGCAGCACGGCTATCGACGGTTTGTCGGGCAGCGGCAAGGGTTTTCGCCTGGCCTCGCCCAGCTGTTCGACGGCCCCCGTGAAACGGTAGCCGACGCGCGGAACGGTGGATATCCATTCGCCGTTGTCGCCGACGGGGCCAAGCAGCTTGCGCAGCTGCGCGATCTGGACGGTGAGATTGCCTTCCTCGACGGCCGTGCCCGGCCACGCGGCGTCCATCAGCTCGGCTTTTCCGAGGATTTCGCCGGGCCGCCCGACGAGTGCCGCAAGCAGGCTCAGCCCGCGATAGCCGACGGCAACGGGGACATCGTTCCGAAGCAGCGTTCCCGCACGCGGATCAAGCACGAACGGACCAAAGGCAAAACGCGATCCCTGCATAGGCGCATCTATAGGGCCGCTCTGGCTCGTTTGGAAGTTTTGGGAACTATTTGGGAGGGCTTAATTACGGCGCCGTCCGTATCGCGCAGAATTCAACCTCATCGAGAGCCCCAGGCCCTCAAACCATATGGAGGTTGCCATGACCAATACCCTCACTTGTGCAGCGCGGCCGGGAACGCCCGTGCGGCCGGCATCGCGCCGGCTCCTGAAGACCCTGCGAAGCATCATCGCGAGCTGGCACGATCGGACCTGGCGCGAGCGCATACGCTTTCGCTGGCAGCTCAGGCAAATGTCGAAGGACAATCCGCATCTGATCGACGATATCGGCCTGACGATACAGCAGGTCGAGGGAGAGATCGCCAAGTCCTTCTGGGAACGATAGAGCGAAATGCCGCAAATCGCGTCGACCGTCAGCGCACCGCCTCGCGAGGGGCGCCGGCCAGGCGGGTGGCGATCAGCTTGTCGATGCGGCGGCCGTCGAGATCGACCACCTCGAAGCGCCAGCCCTGCGCGTCGACGCATTCGCCAGTCGCCGGCAGATGGTGCATATGCGACAGCACATAGCCGGCGACGGTTTCGTAATCGCGGTTTTCCGGCAGGTCGATGCCGAGAATGTCGGCCATCTCGTCGGCCTGCATGTAGCCGGCGAGCAGCCACGAGCCGTCCTCGCGCTTGACCGCGTTTTCCTCGTCGCCGGCGTCGGTGTCGGCGCGGAACACGCCGGTGATGGCTTCCAGAATGTCGGCCGGGGTGACGATGCCTTCGAAATGGCCGTATTCGTCATGCACCAGCGCCATCGGCACGTCGGATTCCTTTAGCTTCTGCAGCACATCGAGCGCGTCGGCCTGGTCGTAGACGATGGGGGCTGCGCGCACATGCCTGCGCGGATCGAGCACGCGGCCGGCAAGCAGTGCGGCCAGCACATCACGCGTCTGGACGACGCCGACCATGACGTCGACGCCGCCGTCGCCTGCCGGCAGGCGCGAATGCTGGGTTTCCATGAGCAGCTTGCGGATGGCCGCCTCGTCGGATTGCAGATTGATCCAGTCGACTTCGGTGCGCGGCGTCATCACCGCGCGCACGGCGCGGTCGCCAAGCCGCATGACGCCGGCGATCATGCGCCGCTCGTCGGATTCGATGGTGCCGTGATGCTCGGCCTCGGCGACCAGCATCTTGATCTCCTCGTCGGTGACCTTTTCCTCGCTTTCGCCGCGCTGACCGAGCAGCCACAATATGGTGCGGCCGGAGAAGTCGAGCAGGAAGACCAGCGGCGCCGACACCGTGGCGAGGATGGTCATCGCCGGAGCGACCCTGGCGGCGACCCGCTCGGGATCACGCAACGCGATCTGCTTGGGCACCAGCTCGCCGACGATCAGCGAGAAATAGGTGATGATAGCAACGACGATGCCGACGCCGAGCGGGTCGGCGACAGTCTCGCGGATGCCGGTCGAAGCCAGGAACTGCGCCAGCCGTTCGCCGAGCGTGGCGCCGGAAAAGGCGCCGGAGAGGACGCCGACCAAGGTGATGCCGATCTGCACCGAGGACAGGAACTTGCCGGGATTTGAGCCAAGATCAAGGGCGCGGCCGGCGCCATTGGTGCCGCGGTCGATCATCGCTTTCAGCCTGGCCGGGCGCGACGAGACGATGGCGAGCTCGGACATCGACAAAAGGCCGTTCACGCAGATGAGGACGACCACGATAGCGATTTCGACGTATAACATGAGCGGTCAATAGCATTGTGGCGCGGTCTTCGAAAATAGTCCGGCGTGATTTTTGAGAAATGACCGGTATTTCGCTCACGCGGCATCCCAGGGCGGCGCCGAAAAATGTTCGACGAGGGCGTCGACGACAACCCGCACCTTTGGCGTGAGCGCGCGCGTCACCGGCCAGACGGCATGCACGACGATGTTCTCGACCAGGCATTCCGACAGCACCATTTCGAGATCGCCGCTTTTGAGGCTGTCGGCGGCCAGCCATGTCGGCAGGAAGGCGATGCCGCAGCCGGCGAGCGCCGCATCCAGCATCGGTTCGCCATGGCCGAGAACGAGCCGCGCCTTGGGCACGAAGGTTGCGAGATGGCCGTCGGAATGTCTGATCACCCAGGGGCGGACGATGCCCTCGCGACCGTAGCCAATGACGCTGTGATCGGCGAGATCCTCGACCGATTGCGGCCGGCCATGCCTGTCGAGATAGTCGGGAGCCGCGCATATGGCCGAGCGCTGAGCATAGAGGCGCCTGGCCGCAAGCGACAGGCTGTCGTCGAGTTCGCCCATGCGGATCGCCAGGTCGATACCCTCCTCGATCAGGTCGACGCGGCGGTCATTGAAGGAGACTTCAACCGTCAGGTCCGGAAATTTCCTCGAAATCTCGAACAGCACCGGGGCGACGCAGCGTCGGCCGAAGGCCAGCGGCACGTCGACCCGAAGCCGGCCAGACGGGACCTGCCGACGCGAGGCGAGCAGCGACTGTGCGGCTTCGATCTCGGCCAGGGCCCGGACGCAGGCTTCATAGTAGCCGATGCCTTCGCTGGTCGGGCTGAGACTGCGGGTGGTGCGGTTCAGCAAGCGAACGCCGAGCCTCTGCTCCAGCTGCGCGATCGATTTGCCGATCGCCGACTTCGTCACATGCAGCCGCTCGCCGGCGCTAGTGAAGCTGCCGGCCTCCACCGCCTGAACAAACGCAACGGTGCCTTGCAGGTCGGCCGTTTCCATGGCGATTTCCTATTGTCGACTTTTAGTCCGCAATCAGTGTCAAACTATACCGCACGGAAGCACTATTTTCTATAGTCGAAAGGCATAAATGTCTCGCCTGGCATCAATGCACGGAGCGCGAGACGACATGAGCACCCCAATCAACAGATCCTGGCAGATGAGCGGTTTTGGCCTGTCCAGGCTAAGCCAGGTGGAAGGCAAGGTGCCCGAGCCAGGGCCGCACGATTTGCTGGTGCGGACCAAGGCCGTATCGCTCAACTACAAGGACAAGATGATCGTGGACGGCGTGCTGATCCCCGACCTTGCCTTTCCCTTCGTGCCGACATCCGACGCGGTGGGCGAAGTGGTGGCCGTCGGCAGTGCGGTCAGCCGCTTTCAGGTCGGCCAGCGCGTGCTTGGCCAGGTGATCGCCGATTGGCCGGATGGCGACGCACCGCCGGTGCTGCATAAGCACACGCTGGGGTCGTCGCTGTCGGGTATGCTTTCCGATCATGTCATCTTCGGCGAGGACGCCGCGGTGCTGGCGCCGCCGTCGCTCGGCGACATCGAGGCCGCGACATTGCCGATCGCGGCGCTGACGGCCTGGTTCGCCATGGCCGAGGCGACCAAACCGGTGCCGGGTCAGACCATTCTGATCCAGGGCACCGGCGGCGTGTCGCTGTTTGCGCTGCAGTTCGCCACTGCGTTCGGCCTGCGCGCCATCGTCACCTCAAGCAGTGATGAAAAGCTTGAGCGGGCGAGAAAGCTTGGCGCCTGGCAAGGGATCAACTACCGCACGCAACCGGCCTGGGACGATGCCGCGCGTGAGCTGACGAACGGGCTGGGCGTGAGCCACGTGCTGGAAATGGTCGGCGGCGACAATGCAAGGCGATCTCTGAACGCGCTGGCCGCCGACGGCCGGCTGTCGATCATCGGCCTGCTGGGCGCGATGGAGCTCAGCTTTCCCATCCTGCCCTTCATGCGCAACCGCATCACCGTGCAGGGCCTGTCGATCGGCCATCGCCGTGCTTTCGAGCGCATGAATCAGGCGATCGAGGCGCTGGCGATCAAGCCGGTCATCGACAAGGTTTTTGGCTTCGATGAGGTGCCGCAGGCCTTGCAACATCTGGAGAAAGGGCCGTTCGGCAAGATCGTGATCACCACGACCTGACTTTTGCGATGTCATGGCAACTGCTTCAACACGCCGACAATTGCCTCGCCGTCCGTGAAATAGGGATCGCCGCCGCCATTGCGTCCCGCCTTGGTGGCGCCGACGCCCGATATGTCGCTGGTCGAGAGCAGCATGCCGGCAGTGGCCAGGTCGCGCATCAGGAAATCGCGCTCGGCGTCGATGTCGGGGCCGATATGGTGGGTGACGGCGCCGGTGTCGTGGCTGAAGCCGACGCCGCGATCGAAGCTGGCCGAGCCCAGCCACAGCGGCCGGCCATCGTCGCCGCTTGCATCGGTCTGCCAGAAGCGGACATGATGCCGTCGGTCGGCGCTGATGCCCTCCGGCTTTTCGAAGGCGAGATCCTGGGCACGGCCATCGAACAGCAGCCTGCTGACCGGCGCATCGGGATAGGGGTGGTCGAACAGCACGCTTTCACCGATCTCGATCGCGGTCTTCAGGGTGACGGCGTCGGCGGTGTCCCAGCCGGCGACGGCAAAGGCGTGGACCACCTCCTTCTGCGTGCCGACAAGGCCGACATTGATCGGGTCGCCCGGAATGCCTTGCGGCGTGTGCGTCAGCATCTCGAAGCGATGCGTGCGAAAACCTCGATCGCGGAACGTCCAGAATTCCGGTGCGGCGAAATAGGCGAGCGCCAGATACGCGGCCAACAAGGTCGCCGTCCAGATCATAATGCGTCGCCGAACGCTTCGTTGACTCATGAATGCCGCTCAAATGTTCCGGCATCACATTAGGCGTTGTCATGGCATTCAGGCAAAGGATACCCGGCACCGATCTAACGGCAGGCGCGATAACCGTTCTTGCGGTTCTTGATGTCGAAATGAAAATGGTTGCGGTGGTCGTAATTGTAGCCGGGGCCGAGCACGGTGGTGAAGTACTGGCAGCCGTCGGCGCGCACATTGTTGAGGAAGCCGCGGGTGCGGAAGGCGAACAGGCCGGGCTTGCGCACGTCGATGTCGTCGCCATTGTTGAGCTCGATGCTCATGACGTCGAGCGCATTGCCCTTGCCGTGTTCGGACAGGACGCCTTCGCCGGCAATCCGGCGGCAGGAATAGCTGGAGCCCTGGTGTATGGTCTTGACGCCGGAGAAATAACGCCAGCGGGCGGAGGGAACGAGTTCGTTCTTCGTCCAGCCGGCAAAGGTAGCTGCCATGTCGCAGGTCAGGGTTGCGGCGGGTTTCATCTGGATGTTGCCGATGGCCGAGACCTTGACCGGATAATCGATGCCGCACTGGCCTTCATGGATCGGCGCCAGGTCGGTGTAGGCGACATCGAGGCGCTTCAATTGCTGACGGCAGTCGGTTTCGCTGGCCGGCATCTGCTCGACGGGCGACATCGGCTCGTCCATGCGCGGATAAGCGGCCTGCGTCATGTACGGATTGGAAGGGACAAGCTTCTGCATGCCGGCATATTGCGGCACGGCAGCCGTCTGCGCGCCGACGTCGACGGCCGGCTGCAGCGACAGCACACTGCCGGTGTTGCAGGCGGAAAGCGCCGCCAGCGCCAGACCGGCGGTCAGCATTGCTGCATATTTTGACTGGCGCGCGGTGGCGAAAAACACGGCCCGAAATTTGCCGGCCATTGGCGGAATCCCGTTGATGGATATCCGGCATTTTAACGATCAAGGGTAAAGGAAAACTCAGCGTCCGCGTTCATGCCTGCGGCCGAATTGCGGCACGCGGCCTGGATCAGCCATGATCACTGGCAGAACGTTCCGCCATGACGGCGCGGTTCGAGATCGAGATGGAAATGCAGGGAATGATCGGCGTCGGCGCCTGGGCCGAGCACCGTCTTGAAGGGTCCGCAGGCGGCCTTGCGAACATTGTTGAGGAATTTGGCGTCTTTCTCCGGCGGCGCCGGGCCGACCTCGATCTTCTTGCCGTCCGACAGCGTGAAGCTGGCGATGTCGAGCGCGTTGCCGAACGCGTGTTCCGACAGTTTTCGTGTGCCGTTGCGTGGCCGGCAGACAAAAGCCGATGCCTGGCCGATCGATTTCAGGTCCGCACCGAATTCGGCTTTCGCCGCCGGCTGGATGACATCGGCGGCAAAATGCGCCGTTGCCTCGGCCATCTTGCAGTTGAGCTCGGTTCCGGGGGCAATCGCGATCGACTTTCCAAGGGTCTTCAGCACGATGGGGTAGGGAATCGAACAGCCGATTTCGGGCTGGCTTTCCGCCTTGTGCTCTTCGAATTCGACGCCGAGCGTCTTTAGCCGTTCGCGGCATGCGACTTCCTCGGCCGGCATTTTTTCATCTGGCACGTCGGCCGAGCGCGGATCGGGCAGCATCTTCTCCTCGTCCGCGTCCGCCGGCTTTTGCGGTGGCTGCGGGGCGACGGTTGGCGGCTGGGCCTCGGGTTCTGCAATGTCAGGCTTTCGTGTCGGCGTTGGCGCGACGTCCGGCGGCTCCGGCTCGTTTTCCCCGGTTGATGGCTCCGGAGCCAATGGCTCGGGACGTGCCTGCTTTTCCTGGTGGGATTTTTCTTCCTTGAAACGGTCGGGCGCTTCCGCGGCTTTCGGCCCTACGCGCTTTTGCTCCTCGGTCTTTGCAGCTTCAGCCTTTGGTGCGTCCGCCGGGCGTGGTTCGGGCACCGGAATGCCGGGTTGGGTTATCGGAGTGCCGGGTTCGGGCACGGGAACATCGGCAGGCGAGGGCAGCGATGTCTGCGTTTTCTGCTGTGTCTGCTTTGGCGTGACCTGCCGGTGGCGCCGTGGTTTCAAACGCTTTCCGCCCCTTGGTTTCAGGGGCTGGTCGGCTCGTGGTGTCAGCGGCTGCTCGACCCGCGGCGTCGGGGGCTTATGATGCCGATGGCGATGTCTCGCCTCGACCGGCATCACCAGCAAGGCCGTGACGGCCACGGTCAACGCAATCCTGCATATTCGGGAAAAGACGATCGACCCCATCGCCCTCAACGGCGCCGACGCAAGGTGGTTGCCTTGGCCGCATCACGAACGGTAACCGCTCCGTTACGCACCGATCGCTTCCAGCCCTTCCTCCAGCCAGTCGGCGAGCAGCGGCATGCCAAGCAGGTATTTCGCGGTGCGCTTGTTGGCGCGTTCGCGCGCGGCGGCCAGCGCGTCCGCCCATTCGGTGGCGTCGTAGTCGCCGCGACCGACCCAGGCCAACGCGATCAGCTCGGCTGCTTCATCGACATTGAGGTCGTTGATCAGCTCGCGTAGCTCTTCTTCGGTCAGGTTCTCGGAGCTTTCCTCGGCAAGGCCGTCATGGTGATGGTTGACATGGGACTCGCCGTCGAGTTCGACCTCGTGCTCGGCGCCATCGGCATAGTCTTCATTGACGGCCGCACTCAGTGCTTTGGCCTTGAGGATGAACAGGCGCACCGTGTCGGGGCCGATCGAAAGCTCCCAGTCCTTTTCAAGCCGCCGCTGCAAGGGCCGTCTCCCTCAGGTCGTTTGCCGGATGATAGCGGATTTGCGGCATCCGTCACCTGATGTTCTCCCGCCCGCAATTTTCCGGGATGAAACGCAAGCCGACCGGCGTTAGTATTGCATTCTCACCCCTCCAGGAGGTTTCGATGCATAAAAGAATGCTGATCCAGGCTGCGACCGCGCTTCTCGCGCTGCAGTTCCTCGCTGTTCCCGTGTACGCCGCCGGCAGCGGCGGCAGTGACGAAACCGTCACCCAGTGCAAGAAGGGCCAGGTCTGGGACAAGAAGAAGAAAAAGTGCGTCGCGCCCCAGGAAGGCATGCTCGACGACGACAGCATCTATGATGCAGGCCACGCGCTGGCGATGGCCGGGCGCTATGACGAGGCGATTGCCGTGCTCAGCCTCGCCGCCAACAAGCAGGATCCGCGCATCCTCAACTATCTCGGCTATTCGCACCGCCATTCCGGCCGCGTCACCGTCGGCCTCGGCTATTACGAGGAAGCGCTGCGCATCGATCCGAACTACACGCTGGTGCGCGAATATCTCGGCGAAGCGCATCTGCAGATCGGCGATCTGGCCGGCGCCCAGCAGCAGTTGATGGAAATCGAGAAGCGGACCGGCAAGGGTTCGCGTGAATATGGCATGCTGGCCGAGCAGATCGACCATTTCATGAGAAGCTGAAAAGATCCCAGGGCTCTTCCAAGCGGCCGCGAGCGATCGCGGCCGTTTTTTGTTGCCCCCGGTCTCATTCATCGCCCCCGACTGATGAAAACGGGGATGATTTTAGCAAAACCGATTTTTGGGCGTGAAAAACCCGCTGACATTGCTATATTCAGGGAAATTGCGGTGAAACGGTTCCGTAAGCTCGAGGCTGCCGGACCCGTTTTCTTTTTGTACCCATCGACAAGGCTTTCCCCGATACGCGGGGGTGGCAGCAGGAAAGGCAGGCATCATGAACAAGGTCCCGATGACAGGCGAGGGGTTCGCGTCATTGAAGGAAGAACTGCGCTGGCGCCAGCAGGAAGAGCGGCCGCGCATCATCGAGGCGATCTCCGAAGCGCGCTCGCATGGCGACCTGTCCGAAAATGCCGAATATCATGCCGCCAAAGAGGCGCAGAGCCTCAACGAGGGCCGCGTCAACGAGCTTGAAGATTATATTGCGCGCGCCGAGGTGATCGACGTCAGCAAGCTCAGCGGCGACAAGATCAAGTTCGGCGCCACCGTGGTGCTGGTCGACGAGGACACAGAGGAAAAGAAGACCTACCGGATCGTCGGCGACCAGGAGGCGGACGTGAAGTCCGGCCGCATCTCGATCTCCTCGCCGATCGCGCGTGCGCTCATCGGCAAGGAAGTCGGCGATGCCATCGAGGTCAACGCGCCTGGCGGCGCCAGGGGGTATGAGATCGTCCAGGTGCAGTTCATCTAGGACCTTTGATAATTCTACTGTGGCGGCCGACTACAGCGCCGCGCGTCCTCTCGGACGCGCAAAGGACGCTGTAGGATTTTCAGTTAGCGCATGATCCCTTTCCGAAAATCAATCACGATTTTCGGGGTCATGCGCGGGCGGTTTTCTGCGCTTCCGGTGCTCACGTACTTTAAGTACGCGCCGCTCCGGTTCTCGAAGAACCACGCTATTCGACTCGCCAGAGCGAATTCTGAAAGGTCCTATGCCGGCGCTTGTAGTTTAAGTGCCAATAGCTTTTCTGCTTCCGCCACTACCTCCACCGGCACAACACGCCCCCCATGCGAGGCCAGCAGTGTCGATGCGTAGCGTCCGCGCGGGCCGGTCAGACCCGGCTCTGTTGCCAGGAAAATTGCGACCGTCGGCAGGCCAAAGGCACTGGCAAGATGGGTCAGCCCGGTGTCGGCGCCGATAACCAGCGTCGAGCCGCCGATAGTCGCGGCGATTTCGGACAGCGGCGATTTCGGTACCACGATCGTTGACGGCACGGCGCCTGCGATTGCCTCGGCTACGGTTTTCTCACGCTCGTTCGACCAGGTCGTGACCGGCGTCATCCCCCGCTCAATCAGGAGGCGGGCGGTTCCGATCCAGTCTTCGGCCGGCCATTTCTTGTCTTCGCGGCTGGTTCCGTGCAGCAGGAAGGCGGTTTTTCCAGAAGTGCCCGCCAGGGTGCCGGCGGGCGGCACGATGCCGGAGTCCAGCGTCGAAAGATCGGGTTGATAGGCGAGCGCCAGGCCAAACAACCGCCGCGTCCGTTCGATGGCGTGGAGGTCGCGCGGGACGGCATACGTGGCATCGTAGAACAGCGTCGCTGAGGGTTCGCGCGCGCTCGAACGGTCGAAGCCGGCAATGGGTGAGCCCGCCTGTCTTGCCACCAGGGCCGATTTCAGCAGGCCTTGCGCGTCGATGACCAGATCGTAGCGGCAATTGCGCAAGGTGCGGCGCAGGGCGGCCGCCTCGCGCCAGGTGGCGCCGTCAAGCAGCGCCTTGCGCCAGCGCCGGATCGCCACCGTATGAATCTTGTCGATCGCCGGGTGAAGCGCGACGATTCCGGCGAATGCCTCTTCGACGCACCAGTCGAAGGTCAGGTCCGGGCGGTGGCGACGGGCATCCTCGACCGCCGGAAAGGTGTGGATGACATCGCCCATCGACGACGTCTTGACGATCAGCACCTTCATGCCGCGGCCGGAATTTCCAGCAGCCGGTCCGCCGCTGCCGCGACCTGGCCGACTTCCAGCGTCTTCAGGCAGTTGAGGTGGCCGAGCGGACAGACCTTCTGGTGGCAGGGCGAGCACGACAGGCCGAGCCAGACCAGCTCGCGGCGCTCCGCCAGCGGTGGCGTGTTTTCGGGCGAGGTCGAGCCGTAGACGGCGACGATCGGCGTGCCGACGGCGGCCGCGACATGCATCAGTCCGCTGTCATTGGACACAGCCAGCCTGGCGGCGGATATCAGGTCGATGGCGTCCTCCAGCCGCGTCTGTCCGGCGAGGTCGACGACGCCGGGGGCCAGGGCTGCAATCTCCGCCGTCACGTCGCGGTCGTTCTTCGAGCCGAACAGCGCAACCTTCAAGCCTTTGCCCATGAAGCCGCTGGCAAGCCCGGCATAGCTTTCGCTGGGCCAGCGCTTGGCAGGGCCGAATTCCGCGCCGGGCATCAGGGCCACGAATTTCTGCGGCGCCAGCCCGAAACGGCCGAGCAGGTCGACCTGGTTTTTCGTGTCCACGCTAAGCCGGGGCGCCCGGAAACTACCGCCTTGGGCAAGGCCGAAATAGGCCTGCGCGGTGCGTCGTTTGATGCTGTCGGGCAATGGCACGATGTCGGTCAGCAGGCCATAGCGCATCTCGCGCAGATTGCCGACACGGCGCGGAATCCGGGCAAAGAACGGAATCAGCGCCGACTTCCAGCTGCCCGGCAGGATATAGGCCATGTCGTAGCGGCCGCGCAGCAGGCGGCCGAAGCGGCGGCGATGGGTGAATTCGAGCGCGCCGGGTTTGAGCGGAAAATCGATCTGCTGGCGGATTTCGGGCATGCGCTTGACCAGGGGTGCTGCCCAGGCCGGCGCCAGCACATCGATGCCGGCGTTGGGATGCAACTCCTTCAGCGCCGAAAACAGGCACTGCGCCATCACCATGTCGCCCACCCAGCGTGGGCCGATCACGAGGATCGTTGGGCTTTCAGCCATTCGACATAGTCTCTGACACCGGTTTCCACTGTCCGGAATTGGCCATTGTAACCGGCCGCGCGCAAACGGGACATATCAGCTTGCGTAAAGCTCTGGTAGCTGCCCTTGAGATGGTCGGGAAAGGGGATGAATTCAATCTCCCCTTTACCCAACGTGTCGATCACCGTTTCGGCGATGGCGCGGAAGGGCTGGGCACGGCCGGTGCCGCAATTGAAGATGCCGCTTGAGCCCCGTTTCCACAGCCACAGATTGACGTCGGCGACATCGCCGACATGGATGAAGTCACGGCTTTGTTCGCCGGGTCCGAACCCGTCATAGGCGCCGAACAGTTTCGGGTTCTCGCCTCGCTCGACCTGGTTGAACAGATGGAAGGCGACGGAGGCCATGGCGCCCTTGTGCGCTTCGCGCGGGCCATAGACGTTGAAGTAGCGCAAGCCCACGACCTGTGAATGGTCGGCCTGCCCGGCGAACACGGTTCGCCTGACATAGTCGTCGAACAGCTTCTTGGAATAGGCGTATACGTTGAGCGGCCGTTCCAACGCGGGATCCTCGAGGAACTCCGAGCCGCCGCCATAGACGGAAGCCGAGGAGGCATAAAGGAAAGGCACGCGCAAAGTCTGGCTTGCATGCAGCAACCGTTTCGAGAAGGCGTAATTCACCTCCATTATGAATTTGCCGTTCCACTCGGTGGTGGTCGAGCAGGCGCCCTGGTGGAACACGGCCTCGATGCGGCCGAGCGAGCCGGCCTCCATGCGGGGCAGGAAATCGTCCTTGTCGAGATAGTCGGCGATCTTGAGATCGGCAAGATTGACGATCTTGTGACCGTCGGTAAGGTCGTCGACGACGAGGATGTCGTCATGCCCTTCGGCATTCAGCGCGGCGACGATGTTGGAGCCGATCATGCCGGCGCCGCCCGTGACGATGATCATGAAGGACCTCTGGTTGCTTTGCGATTCCGGTCCTTATAGGGGAGGCTAGCCGGGCTGTCGACAAAGCCAGGTGCATGCGCCTGTCCTGCCATTTTATGCGCTTGTCTGTTTTGTCCATTTTGTCTATTATGGACAAAACAGGATATCCCATGAAAAACTATCCGTCGACCGATCTGAAACAGAATCTTGGAGATGTGCTTGCAGCTGCCAGCCAGCAGCCGGTCTCCATCACTCGCCACAACAAGCCGAGATACGTCCTGATGAGCATCGAGGCCTACGAAGCGCGCTTCGGCAACGACAGCCGCCGCGTCTACGCTGCGAAGGACGCCCCGACCGAACATGTCGAGATGCTCGAGGAGTACGCCGCGGAATTGGACCGTGATTAAACCCGCTGCTGCGGACGTCTGGCGATATCCATATCTTTGGCATCGCCAACACGGAGACGGCGAGACCGAAGGTCGGAAGTCACGGCCTGTGGCCTTTGTGGCTGTCCTTTCTGGGAAAGCCGGGGGTACCAACCTCTTCATACTTGCAATCACTTCCACACAGCCGGGTCGTGATCGCGTTGCAGTCAGCATCCCGGAAATTGAACGCCACCGTGCGGGCCTCGATCCTATGCCCCTTTGGGTCATGGTCGACGAGTACAATCATGATATCCTGGAAGCGTCGGCCTATTTCGAGCCGGGTGCGCGAATTGGCGCGTTCAGCCCGTCATTTCACAAGAAAATTATGTTCGCTTTTACTGCGGTTGTCCGCACGGGTCAGTCCAAAGCATCCCGCGCGCGGACTGAATCGACAGGGCAGAGCACGATCGTGAGGGACCCAAAATGCCATCGACCGAACTGCTCATCGCGTTTTTCGCCACCACGGCGATCTTCGCCTACATTCCAGGCCCGGCCATGCTCTATGCCGCCGCGCAGACGATGGCGCGCGGCCGCTGGTCCGGCCTGACGGCGGCGCTGGGCATTCATCTGGGCGGCTACGTGCATGTTTTCGCCGCGGCCGCCGGGCTGTCGGTGCTGTTTCATGCCGTGCCGACGCTCTACCTGGCGGTCAAGCTGGTCGGTGCGCTCTATCTGATCTGGCTTGGCATCTCGCTGTTTCGCAAGCGCGCGGACGGCGATGCGGCGCTGCCCGCGATCGAGCGCAAATCGGCGCGGCGCGCCTTTTTCGAGAGCATCACCGTCGAGGTGCTCAATCCGAAGACAGCGATCTTCTTCATGGCGTTCCTGCCGCAATTCATCGACGCCTCGGCGGCGTTTCCGGTCTGGCTGCAGTTCGTCGTGCTCGGCACGATAGTCAATCTGATGTTCTCCTCGGCCGATATCGTCTGCGTGTTCCTGGCGGGTGCCGTGATCGGCCGCCTGCGGCGTTCGAGCCGCGCCCAGCGGCTGATGCAGCGGGCGGGAGGGGCGGTGCTGGTCGGGCTGGGCGTCCATGTTGCCCTGCAGAAGAGCTGACGCATCGGACAGTCGCGGGTCATGTCCTGACGTTGCGCTGCGTGGATTTGCGGTATATCGGCAGGCATGAACGATCCGGCCCGTAAATTGACAATTTTCATCACGATTGAGATTTGCCTTACCCTCGCGTTGCCAGTGACATGATCAAGCACAATCCGCCTTCTCCAGAACCATTGCACCGCGCCATTGCGCGGTTCGGCCAAGCCACCGTGCTGGTGGTCGGCGACTTCATCCTCGATCGTTTCGTCAACGGCGTCATCGAGCGGATCTCGCCGGAAGCGCCGATCCCGGTGCTGCATGGGCGCGGCGAGACCTCGACCATGGGCGGCGCCGGCAATGTCGTGGCCAACATCGTTTCGCTCGGCGCTGCCGCTGTCCCCGTTTCCGTGATCGGCGCCGATCTGGCGGGCGACAGTCTGGTGCGGATGCTGCGGGAACTTGGCGCCGATACGGCGGGCCTCGCGCAGGAGCGTGGTCGCATGACATCATCCAAAAGCCGCTTCAGCGCGCTCAACCAGCAGGTGCTGCGTTTCGATGAAGAGGAGATCAAGCCGCTCGGCGCCGCGGAGCGAGCCGGCCTGATCCGCCATTTCCGCGCCGCGCTGGCGCACGCCGACATCGTCATCCTGTCCGATTACGGCAAAGGCATCCTGCTCGACGGCGTCGCCGGCGACTTGATCGCCATCTGCCGCGAGGCTGGAAAGCCGGTGCTGGTCGACCCGAAGGGCCGCGATTACGCGCGCTATGCCGGGGCGACCGCCATCACCCCCAACCGCAAGGAACTCGGCGAGGCCGTCGGCCATGCGGTGTTCGCCGATGACGAGATCGTGGCTGCCGCGCGCCAGCTGATTTCGGCACATGGTTTCGATTTCGTCGTTGCGACGCGCAGCGAAAAGGGCATGAGCGTGGTCGGTCCCGACGAGGCGCGCCACATCGCCACCCAGGCGCGCGAAGTGTTCGACGTTTCGGGCGCCGGCGATACGGTGATCGCGAGCTTCGCGCTGGCGCTGGCCGTAGGCGCCGATACGGTCATGGCCGCTTCGATCGCCAATGCCGCTGGTGGCGTCGTTGTGGGAAAACGCGGCACCGCGCGACTGACGGTCGAGGAACTCACCGGCGCGCTGTTCCGTTCACATGGGCCGACCGCCCACAAGGACGCCATCCTCGACGCCACATCGGCCGCCCGCATGGTGGCGGCGTGGAAGGAAGAGGGCCTGAGCGTCGGCTTCACCAATGGTTGCTTCGACATCCTGCATGCCGGCCATGTCAGCTTGCTGCACGCGGCGCGAAGCCAGTGCGACCGGCTGGTGCTCGGCCTCAACAGCGATGCCTCGGTGCGGCGCCTGAAGGGCGCCGGCCGGCCGGTCAACGACCAGCACGACCGCGCCTGCGTGCTGGCAGCACTCGCCTCGGTCGACGCGGTCGTGGTGTTTGAGGAAGATACGCCGCTGGCGCTGATCGAAGCGCTGCTGCCCGACATACTGGTCAAGGGCGCCGATTACACGGTCGATACCGTGGTCGGCGCCGATGTGGTGCAGAAGGCCGGCGGACGCGTCGTGCTGGTCGATCTCGTCGCTGGAAAGAGCACCACCAACACCATTGGCAAATTGCGCGCCGGCGGCACCACAAACTGAGGGTTTCATGTCCGACTTGAACGATTACCTTGTCCGCTCGGCGGCTGCCATATCAGCCATGGTCGAACGGGACCTGACCGGTGAGATGGAGCGGGCAGCGAGCGCGGTGGTGACGGCGCTTTCGTCGGGGAAGGCCTTGCTCATCGCCGGCAATGGCGGCTCGGCCAGCGACGCCATCCACATTGCCGGCGAACTGGTCGGCCGCTTTCTCAAGGAGCGCAAGGCCTACAATGTCATCGCGCTGCCGGCCAATGCGGCGGTGCTGACCGCCTGGGGCAACGACTATGGCTTCGACACGGTGTTTTCGCGCCAGGTCGAGGCGCATGGCGCGGCCGGCGGCGTGCTTCTGGCAATCTCGACCAGCGGCAATTCGCCGAGCATCCTCGCCGCCGCCGAACAGGCACGGAGGATGGACATGACGGTGATCGGCATGACCGGCGATACCGGCGGCAAGCTGAAGCCTCTGTCCGATATCCTGCTCAACGTTCCGTCGACCTCGACGCCGATCATCCAGCAGGGGCATCTGTGCCTTTATCATCATCTGTGCGAGGTGGTCGAAGCGCGCCTCAGCAATGGCTGATCCCACGACCTCTGGCCGCTATCCGCTGGCTGAGCCGGGCCTGTGGGTCGAGCAGGTCGGCTCAAAGGTGTTCGCCGCCGGCTCGCCGGCGCTGTTCCTCGATCGCGACGGCACCATCAATATCGATACGGGCTATCCGGATGATCCTGCCGAAATGGTGCTGCGCGCGGATATAGCCGCGGTGATAGCCGCCGCCAACGGGGCCGGCATTCCCGTCATCGTCGTCACCAACCAGTCCGGCATCGCGCGCGGCTATTTCGGCTGGAGCGATTTCGCCGCCGTCAATGGCCGCGTGCTCGAACTGCTACGCGCCGACAATGCGTTCGTCGACATGGTCCTTGCCTGCGCCTATCACGAGGCGGGCTCCGGCCCGCTCGCGGCCGCAGATCATCCGATGCGCAAGCCCAATCCGGGCATGCTGCTGGAGGCGGCCAGGCGCCTCGGGCTCGATCTGCGGCGTTCGCTGATCGTCGGCGACAAGGAGGCCGACATGGAGGCGGGACAACGCGCCGGCCTCTCGCAGGGCTGGCTGGTGGACGGCGAACAGTCCAGTCAAGGAGGATTCGAGACTTGGCCGCTACGGGGCCAGGGCGATCTCGATGGCTTGCTCGCCGCAATAGCGGCACTCGGTGCCGCGCCGGGCGAGCGGTGATAGATTAGAGCAATTCTAGGAAAAGTGTGAACGATTTTCCGTCTAGAATTGCGTTAAAACAAAGGGTTAGAGCAGATCGCCGTTTCCGTGAAACGGTGAAATGCTCTAGGCCCGCTCCTTGTCTTGCGAAGCCTCATACAGTTTGGCCTCGGTGGCATAGGAATAGATCATCACCGACATCGAGTAGATGAAGCCGTGCCGACCGCATAGGAAGTAGCGCTTGGCCAGGTAGAACTTCAGGAAGTTGCCGAAAGGCGACAGCACCAGCCGTACCAGGCCGGGCTTCTTGCCTCTCTCGACCAGCGTGGCGACCTTGAGGCCGGAATAGGTATTGGCCCTGGCAAGGTCGTCATTGACGGATATCTCGCGGCGATGCAGCAACACGCCGCTTTCGATCGTGCGGGTCTCGCCCGGCACAATGAAGGATTCATGGACCCGCGAGGTGAGGTCCATGGTGGCGACTTCCCGGCGAAACAGCCGTAGAAGCCGGTTGTGGAGCACCCAGCGATGCGCATAGCCATAGCCTTTCAGCCAGTCGCGGCGGCGAATGTACCAGCCGTCGATGCCGTTGTTGGCGGTCTGCGTGGCCGCCACGATGGCTTGGCGCAGTGAATCGTCGACGCGCTCGTCGGGATCGATCGAAAGGCACCACGGTTGCCTGGCATGGTCGAGCGCGAACTGCCGCTGGCGCGGGAAACCCGACCAGTCATTGTGAAACACCCTTATCGGGTAGCCTTTGGCGATGAACGCATTGACGACGTCCAGAGTGCTGTCCGTCGAGCCTGAATCGACGACGATGATCTCGGCGCAGAAATCGACGCTTTCCAGGCACTCGCCGATCATGTCGGCCTCATTCATGCAGATGACCAGCGCCGAAACCGGGCTAGAAAATCGAGTCATCGTCCCACCCCACGGCACACTGTTCTCGGAATTGGGCTGCCCTGCGCCACCTGTTTTACGCAATCCCGAAAGCGCTATGCGCTTTTCCCAGGAAAACCGTTACACACTTTTTCTGGAATTGCTCTAGGAAACCAGCAAGGTGGCTACGGCAGGACATCCGGCTTCACAGAAGTGCCTATCGAACGCCAAAGCGGCGCTGATATGGCGAGGCGTTCAAGCCGCATCGGCGAAAGCCGGTTGCGGTTCACCGGCTCAAGGCTGTGCGAACGAGACCAAGCCTTCGTCCTTGACCCGGCGGATGGTGAGCGCTGTGCGCACCGTGTCGACATTCGGGGTCGAGGTCAGTTCCTCGATGACGAAGGTCTGGAAGGCGCCGAGGTCGCTCGCCACGCAATGCAGGAGGAAATCGGATTCGCCCGACACCATCCAGGCGTCGCGTACGATCGGCCAGCCGCGGGTGCGCTCGGCAAAGATGCGCAGCTCGGCATCGGCTTGATGATGCAGGCCGACCAGGCAGAAGGCAACGACATCAAGGCCGAGCGCTGGTGCGTTGAGCAGAGCGCGGTAGCCACGGATGATGCCGGCTTCCTCCAGGCGCTTGACGCGGCGCAGGCATGGCGGTGCCGAAATGCCGACGCGGTTCGACAGTTCGACATTGGTCATGCGGCCGTCGCCCTGCAATTCGCGCAGGATCTTCCAGTCGATGGCGTCGAGGTCGGCCTTGAGCGGCATGAGGGCTCTCGATCATGAGGGGCAACACGCAAGAATCTTGCGTGATTTTGTAATTAAACGACTTCGCTGTCCATTCCATCCTTCGCCGGAATATTTCGCGGGATCCGCGGGCGACAGGGTGTGACAAAGCTTTCCGGGGACGAACTCCAACTTGCCTTGCTGGCGTCGTGGGCAACACTTACATTACGCGCGACAATGATCGAGTTTTCCATGCCGCAATTGCCGGCAGCCCTCCGCAGAGGCTTTAGATGACCACCAAGCACGCGCCCGTTCTCATCATCGGTTCCGGCCCGGCCGGCTATACGGCGGCGGTCTACGCCGCCCGCGCCATGCTGAAGCCGATGCTGGTCGCCGGCCTGCAGCAGGGCGGGCAGTTGATGATCACCACCGATGTCGAGAACTATCCCGGCTTCGCCGACCCGATCCAGGGTCCGTGGCTGATGGAGCAGATGCTGAAACAGGCCGAGCATGTCGGCACCGACATCATCAACGACATCATCACCGAGGTCGACCTCAACGTGCGACCGTTCCGTGCCAAGGGCGATTCCGGCACCACCTACACCGCCGACGCGCTGATCATCGCGACCGGCGCGCAAGCGAAATGGCTGGGCATCCCGACCGAGCAGGACTTTATGGGTTTTGGAGTCTCGGCCTGCGCCACCTGTGACGGCTTCTTCTACCGGGGTAAGGATGTCGCGGTGATCGGCGGCGGCAATTCGGCGGTGGAAGAGGCGCTCTATCTGTCCAATCTCGCCAAGAGCGTGACGGTCATCCACAGGCGCAGCGATTTTCGCGCCGAACGTATCCTGCGCGAGCGGCTTCTGAAGAAGGACAATGTCCGCGTCATCTGGGACACGATCGTCGACGAGATCACCGGTCGGCCCGGCAAGACGCCGCTGCCGCCCTCGGTCGAAGGGCTGAAGCTCAAGCATGCGGTGACCGGCGAGGTGTCGCACCTCAAGATCGACGGCGTGTTCGTGGCCATCGGCCATGCGCCGGCGGTTGAACTGTTCGCCGGCAAGCTCAAGCAGAAGCCGAACGGCTATCTGTGGACGGCGCCGGATTCGACCCGCACCGATGTGCCGGGCGTGTTCGCGGCCGGCGATGTGACCGACGATATCTACCGCCAGGCGGTGACGGCAGCGGGGCTTGGCTGCATGGCCGCACTCGAGGCGGAGAAGTATCTGGCCGGCATCGAAGTGCATCGCGAAGCGGCCGAGTAGAGAGTTCAGAGAGCGGCTTAGAAACGCCGTGTAAAAGCCTGATTTTTCATTCAGACGCCAAAACAGAACGAGGGGAATCATGGCGTTGGACTGGGACAAGCTACGCGTGTTTCACGCTGCGGCGGAGGCGGGGTCGTTTACCCATGCGGCCGAGACATTGCATCTGTCACAATCGGCGATCTCGCGGCAGGTCAGCGCGCTCGAGCATGATGTCGGCGTGCCGCTGTTCAACCGCCACGCCCGCGGGCTGGTGTTGACCGAGCAGGGTGAGATGCTGTTTCGCACGGCGCATGACGTGCTGATGAAGCTGGAGACCATCAAGTCCCGGCTGACCGAGACCAAGGATCGCCCGTCGGGCGTGCTGCGGGTAACGACGACGGTGGGGCTGGGCGCCGGCTGGCTAACCGAGCGGGTGCAGGAATTCATCGAACTCTATCCTGAAATCAGCCTGCAGTTGATCCTCGCCAACGAGGAGCTCGATCTCACCATGCGCCAGGCCGATTGCGCCATTCGGCTGCGCCAGCCGCAGCAGCCGGACCTGATCCAGCGCCGCCTGTTCACCGTGCATTTCCACCTCTACGCGGCCCCATCCTATGTCGCCAAGCATGGCAGGCCGTCTTCCGTCGCCGAGCTGAAGGCCCATCGCATCGTCACCTTCGGCGTGCCGGTGCCGTCGCATCTGTCGGAGCTGAACTGGCTGGAAACGGTCGGTGATTTCGAAGGCGGACAAAGAGTGCCGACGCTGCAGATCAACGACATATTGTCGATCAAGCGGGCGGTGCAGGGCGGTGCCGGTATCGCCATGCTGCCCGACTATGTGATCAGCAAGGACTCCGACCTCGTGCAGCTGCTGCCAGAGACCGAGGTGCCGTCTTTCGACACCTATTTTGCTTATCCGGACGCGATGAAGAACCAGGCCAAGCTGCACGTGTTCCGGGACTTTATCATCGCCAAGGCGAGAAGCTGGTCATTCTAAGGACATGTCGATTGCCTGGCCCGACCTGAGCCTCAACATGCCCTGAGACGGCGCTGCCGGTTTCACCTAACCCCCGCCAGGGCGACAGTCGAGGCAACCAGCCGGGTACGTTGCGGCGGTAGGCGTCGTATTCGGCGCCGTACCGATGAGCCAAAGTCGGCTCCTCGTAGAACCGCACGAAAGAGCCCATGGCGATCGCGCCGATGACCGCATAAGCGGCCAGCGTCCAGCTCGAGAACAGCAATGCCTGGCCGAGGATGATCGACAGCACGGCGACATACATCGGGTTGCGGACATGACGGTAGATGCCGCCGATCACCAGCCTCTCGGTTGGCGCGACCGGAGCGGGCGTGCCGAGGCCCTCAAGCGCGAATCGACCGAAGGCATGCAGCAGTGCTGCGATCGCGACGGCGATCAGAAGCCCGCCGACAGGGACAAAGCCCGGCAGACCAGACCACGGCAAGCCCCAGCGATCGGTCAACAGCCAGGGCACCAGCCCGGCAACCACGCAGGGCGTCGCGATGAAGAAGGCCGCACTGCCGGCGATCGCCGAAAACGTCCGCATTGGCTGCTTCCTCCCCGATTGCCTCAGAAATGCACGCCTGCTGCCTGCTTCCACATCATTGCCCGGTTTTGGCATTTTGAGCCGAAAGCCAGCGAGATCGGCGATTCTGTAGTTGCAATTGCCCGATTCGGCGGCCCATTTCGACGATTCTGTTGGTCCTATTGGCTTCTGGAATGGGTTAGACCACAGCCTGCGCCTTTTTGCATGCGTGTGTTGCAAAATAGATGCTTGTTTCTTGGGCATGATGAGCACATATATAGATCATCTCCTGGGTGCGTTCTCCTCCCATTAGCGCCCTCGAGTGTTCCCCTCTGGAGGTTAGCCTTAACAGGCACTCCAATCAAACTCAGCCGGATCTTCATTGATCCGGCTTTTTTGTTGCCTGTGCTCTGCTGGGCCGGCAAAAAATTCCATCACAATTGCCACGTAACGGTGACATGTAACCTCTGGTAACATAGCCCGGACGCCCGCGACCTGCTATGTGGATCATAGGACGCGGTGTGGTTCGGACGGGAGATGGGGGCATCACTCGTACGGCCCGGGCTCAGGCGGCTACCGCGTCCGAACCGTTTTTTCCGCCGAACTCGGCGGCACCAAATGCGGCGGACCTGCCGTTTTACCTCCCAAGGAAACGGTCCGCGAACAAAACGACGTCCGGTCCCCGCCGGACGTCGTTTTCTTTTGTCCCCCTCGAATCAGGTTCGAGAGGAACGCTACGCCATCAGGCAGCCTTGCCGTTGGTGTTCATCGCCTCGTCGGCCAGACGGCCGGTGAGTTCGGCCATGTGGTCGAAGACGGCACGGTAGCTGGCGACGCCCGCGGTCGCCGAGCGCAACTCGATGATCAGGTCGCCGATCTCGGCTTGCGGCATGGTTGCCTCGACGACATCCCATCCTGGCCAGCCAGGCCGCGCGTCGTAGCCGAGTATCTGGCCGCGCCGTTGCGGGATGAGAGCGATGATCTTCGAGGTGGCGTCGGAGGGTGTGACGATCTCGACCTTCATCACAGGCTCCAGGAGCACCGGCAAGCACGCGGCCATGCCTTCCTTCATTGCCAGCCTGGCCGCCATCTGGAAGGCCATGTCGGAGGAATCGACCGCATGGTAGGAGCCGTCCGACAGGTTGACTGCGACATCCACGACCGGAAAGCCCAGCGGCCCGGATTTCAGATAGTCGCGCACCCCGGTCTCGACCGACTGGATGTAGGTCTTGGGCACGACGCCGCCGGTAATGGTGTCGGTGAACTCGAAGCCGGAGCCGCGCGGCAGCGGCTTGATCTCGATCACCACGTCACCGAACTGGCCATGTCCGCCGGACTGTTTCTTGTGACGGCCGCGCTGTTGCGCCGATTTGCGGATCGTCTCGCGATAGGGCACCGCCGGCGGATGGCCTTCGACCGGTATCTGGTTCTTGCCTTCCAGCCGCTCGCGCACCACGCGCAGATGCATCTCGCCATGGCCCGACAGCACGGTTTCAGCCGAGTCCTGGTTGTGGCGCAGGCTGAGCGAGGGGTCCTCCTCGGCCAGCCGCTGGATGGCAGCCGACATCTTCACTTCGTCCTTGCGCTCCTTGGGACGGAGCGCGAAGGCGAAGACCGGCTGCGGCGGCTCGAACTGGACGAGCGGCTTGATGCCGCCCTTGGCCGAACTCAGCGTCTGGCCGGTCTTGACCTCGTCCAGCTTGCCCAGCGCGACCGTATCGCCGGCCTTGGCGATGGAGAGCTTGGACTGGTCCTTGCCGAGCATCCGGTAGATGCCGGAAACCTTGGCCGTGTCGCCGCCGGGCAGCCAGAGTTCGGAACCGTCGACGACCTGGCCGGAGAGGATGCGCGACACCGACAGCTTGCCGCCATGCGAGGTGTGGATGGTCTTCATCACCTGGACCAGGGTAGCCGCGCCGTCGGGTGCACCGAGCCGCTTGCGGGTCGCCTCGATGTCAGGCGCGTCGTGGCGGATCGCCTTCAGGAGACGCAGCACGCCGTTGCCTTTCTCGGCGGTGCCGATCAGCACCGGGGTCACCGCGCCGTCGCGCAGGTCGGCGGCGAGATCGTCGAAGATCGCGTCCTTGGGCGGTTCGATCTCCTCGAGCAGCTGTTCCATCAACTGGTCATCATGGTCGGCCAGCGTCTCCAGCATCGAGAAACGCGCTTCGAGCTCGCGCGCCTTCTCGTCGCCGGGAATCTGCGCCACCTCGCTTTCGGCATATTCGCGATAGATGTAGGCGCGCTCCAGCGCCAGGTCGATCGAACCAATGACGACGCCGTCCTTGCGCAGCGGAATCTGGCGCAGCAGCAATGGCACGGCACTGGCCGGCTGCAGCATCTTCAGCGTGTCGCGCACGCCGGTGATTGCCTTGTCGACCTTGTTGAGAAACAGGATGCGCGGCACGCCGAGATCGTCGAGCTTGCGCATGATCAGTTGCAGGGCAGGGATCTTCTTTTCATCGGCCTCGGCCACGACCACCGCGAGGTCGCAGGCGGTCAGCACCGGTTCGGCTTCGAAAGAGAATTCGATGGAGCCGGGACAGTCGACGAAGGTGATCTGCTCGCCCATGAATTCGGTGGTGGCGATCGTCGCCTCGACGCTCATGGCGTGGGCGCGCGCCTCGGGCGAATGATCTGAAACGGTGTTGCCTGATGAAACGGGATTTTGTCGGGGAATTGAGCCCGTACGGGCCAATATGGCTTCGAGAAGTGTCGTCTTACCGCTTGCGAAGGGACCGACTATGGCAATGCATTTCGGTCCCGTGCGTCGTCCTCCGGCGCGAGTACCCATGACTGACCTCCACTCAGGCGTTTCCCGTAGGACCGACTGGCATGCATGGTTCAGGCGTGGTCAATCGGTCCTGAGCGGCGGCCGGCCTGTTCGACCGTCGCGGGCGGGGTTCTTTTCAAGTCCACCTGCCCAAAGCCATCGTCCCACTTGTTTGCCGGCAGGGCAAGGAAAATAGAAATCCTTTGCTCGGCCGTGGACCCGTGCTGGCCATATAGGGGGCTGGCAGCCGGAAGCTGTTGCACGTCGGCCGATATCGGCGGAAACTGAAGCTGGCGACCCGTCGCCCGCTGTTTTGAAGGACCATCGACCCATGAAGATCATTGCCTGCGGCAGCGTGCCGACCGTCATCGCGCCGGAAAAATACTTCACCGGCCGGGTGCTGCAGACGCCGATCATCGAGAAAGAGGCGCCGGCGCGGCTGCGAGCCACGCTGGTCAGCTTCGAGCCGGGCGCGCGCACCCACTGGCATACGCATCCGCTTGGCCAGACGCTCTACGTGACGGTGGGCGCCGGGCTTGCCCAGACGTGGGGCGGCCCGATCCAGCAGATCAGGGCGGGCGACGTCATCTCGTTCGCGCCTGGCGAAAAACACTGGCATGGCGCGGCGCCGAAATCGGCGATGACGCATATCGCCATGCAGGAGGCGCTCGACGATGTCCATGCCGACTGGCTGGAAGCGGTGACATCGGAACAATATGACGGCTGAATGCTCAGTCCGCAGGAACCCGGCTTCTATTCCAGCCGCAACATTTTCAGAAGAGGGCGACTCGCGGCGAGTCCCGTACCATGGCGCAGGCCATACTCAGTCGCCGGATCGACAGCGCCATGCCGCCCGTTCAACTGACCGTCGGCCAGTAATTTGCGAAACTCACGTCCAGACATAGCCATGTCAAAGCACCGTTTGCCCCTGGTCGCCGCTGTCTATCTTGGTTCGTTCGTGGCTCTGCTCGACGTCAGCATCGTCAATGTCGCGCTGCCGACCATCCAGCAGGCGTTGCAAACCGATTTCGGCGGCCTGCAATGGGTGGTCGACGCCTACACGCTGTGCCTGTCGGCCTTCATGCTGTCGTCCGGCCTGATCGGCGACCGCTATGGCCGCAAGCGCTCATGGCTGGCCGGCGTCGGCATCTTCGTGGCCGGCTCGCTGATCTGCGCCGTCGCGCCCAATTTGCCGGTGCTGCTGGCTGGCCGGGTCGTACAGGGCATCGCCGGCTCGCTGCTCATTCCAGGCGCGCTGTCGATCCTGACGCAAGCCTTTCCCGATGCGCGCCAGCGCGCCGGCGTCATTGGCGGCTGGGCGTCGTTCGCCGCCATCTCTCTGCTCGTTGGTCCCGTCCTCGGTGGCATCCTGGTCGAGACCGTCGGCTGGCAAAGCATCTTCCTGATCAACCTGCCGCTTGGTCTGATCACGATCGCGCTCGGTGCTGCTTCGATCAACGAGACGGCGCATCCCGAACATGCCCATCTCGATCTCGTCGGCCTGGCTCTCAGCATCCTGTGGCTGGGGGCGCTGACCTTTGGCCTGATCTCGGCCGGCGAGAATGGTTGGGGCGAGCCAAGGACGGTCACGGCGCTCATCGCAGGTGTCGTCGGCCTGGCTGCTTTCCTCGGCTTCGAGGCGCGCACGGCACGGCCGATGCTGCCGCTTGGCCTGTTCCGTGACGTCCGCTTTGCCGTCGCCAATGTCGCTTCGTTCGCGCTCGGCTTCACCTCCTATTCCAGCGTCTTCTTCTTCTCGATGTTCCTACAGCAGGTGCAGGGCTGGTCGCCGACGCAGACCGGCCTGCGCATGGCGCCGGCCTTCATCGTCCAGATCGTGGTGTCGCCGTGGATCGGCAGGCTGAGCGCGCGCTATGGTCACTCCGCGCTGATGACCATCGGCTATGTTGCTATCGGCCTGTCCATGCTCGGCATGTGCTGGGCCGGTCCTTGGACGTCCTACGCGACGCTGTGCCTTCTGTTCGCCATCGGCGGCCTCGGCAATGCGCTTGCAATCCCGACCGGCAGCGCTGCCGCCATGTCCTATGCGCCGCGCGAACGCTCGGGCATGGTGTCGGCGGTCATCAATGCCACCCGCCAGAGCGGTCTTGCCATCGGCATCGCCTTGCTCGGCGCCTTGATGAGCATGCGGGCAACCAACCTTTTGACCGGGTATCTCGGCGATGCCGGTGTCGCCAACGCGGAAGCGGTCGCCCGTGCTGCAATTTCGCGGCATGATTTCGCAACCGATGCGGCGATGGGCGAAAGCGGCGTGCATGAACTCTATGCTGCCGCCTATGCCGGCGGCTTTCATGCCGCCATGCTGACGGCAGCGATAGGCGCGTTCCTCACCGCCGCACTGCTGGTTGCCGTGCTGGCGCCGGCCGAGGCGCGCTCGGCCAAAGAGACCAAGCACGAGGCGTGAGGCTGACGGCCCATTGAAAACCCGGCAGTGAAGCCGGGTTCTGCGTTCAAAGCGCGCCGCTCAGGTCAGCGAAGCCGTAAAGCGCTGGATGCGCGTGCAGGCTTCCTCCAGAAGCGTCTCCGAGGTGGCGTAGGAGATGCGGAAGTTGGGGCCGAGGCCGAAGGCCGAGCCGAACACCACCGCGACGCCCTCGGCTTCGAGCAATTCCGAGCAGAAGGTTTCGTCGGTGTCGATCGGCTTGCCGGCCTTGGTCTTCTTGCCGATCAACTGGGCGCAGGAGGGATAGACATAGAAGGCCCCTTCCGGCGACGGACAGGTGATGCCGCGCGCCTGGTTGAGCATCGAGACGACGAGGTCGCGACGGCCTTGAAAGATCGCCTTGTTTTTGGCGATGAAATCCTGCGGGCCATTCAGCGCCTCGACGGATGCCCATTGCGCGATGGTGCAGGCGCCCGATGTCTGCTGGCCCTGGATCATGTCCATCGCCTTGATCAGTTGGACCGGGCCCGCCGCATAACCGATGCGCCAGCCGGTCATTGCATAGGCTTTCGACACGCCGTTCATGGTCAGCGTGCGCTCGTAGAGCTTAGGCTCGACCTCGGCGATGGTCTTGAAGACGAAATCGCCATAGGTCAGGTGCTCGTACATGTCGTCGGTCAGCGTCGAGACATGCGGATGCTTCAACAGCACGTCGGCCAGCGCGCGCAGTTCGGCCTCGGTATAGGCGGCACCCGACGGGTTCGACGGCGAGTTCATCAGCAGCCATTTGGTCTTCGGCGTGATCGCCTTTTCCAGCACGGAAGCGGTCAGTTTGAAGCCGTTGTCGATCGAGGTGTCGGCAAACACGGAGGTGCCGCCGCAGATCGCCACCATCTCGGGGTAGCTGACCCAGTAGGGGCGAGGAATGATGACCTCGTCGCCGGGGTTCAGCGTCGCCATGAAGGCGTTGAACAGGATCTGCTTGCCGCCCGTACCGACGATGGTCTGCTCGGGCTTGTAGTCGAGATTGTTCTCGCGCTTGAACTTTTTTGCGATCGCCTCGCGCAGCGGCACGATGCCCGAAACCGGCGGATACTTGGTTTCGCCGCGGCGGATCGCCTCGATTGCCGCATTCTTGATGTTGTCGGGCGTGTCGAAATCCGGTTCGCCGGCGCCGAGGCCGATAATGTCACGGCCGGCATTTTTCAGCTCGCGCGCTTTCTGCGTGACCGCGATGGTGGCGGAAGGCTTCACGCGCGAAAGGGTGTCGGCAAGAAAGGCCATGAGCTTGACGTCTCCATGGAAGATCGGCGCGGCCAGGAGCGACCGCGGCGCTTCTCATGTCGCATGATTTCGCGCAACGCAAGCATTGTCGGCTGATCCAGGTCTCAAGGAGCTGTGATCGGACCAGGGGTCGGCAACAATAAATTCATTAACGAGCGGTAGAGGCTTGAGTGGCAGGATCGCAGACCAATTGCGGAGCGAGGAACCGTGTCGCGCAGCGTCGGGCTTGCCCACATCATCCGTCAGGACGACGGCACCTCCACCGGTGTCTGGGGCATCTACACGTTGCAAAGCGCTTTCCAGCCGATCTTCGCCTTCAAGGAAGGCAAGCTGTCGGTGGTCGCGTTCGAAGGGCTGATCCGACCGTTCCGCGACGGCGAGCCACAATCGCCGATGAATTTCTTCTCGACCTGTCCGGCCGCCGACCGGCTGCATATCGAGGCGCTGACCAGGACGCTGCATCTTCTCAACGCCGGTGCCTGCCTGCCGCGGGAAGCGTCGATCTTTGTCAATTTCGACCCGTCGGTGTTCACCGAACGCACTGTTGCCGACGCTGCCTTGCGCGAGATGCGGCTCGTGCTGCACGAGGCCGGCATTGACCCGCGTCGCGTCGTCTGCGAGGTGACCGAGCAGCGGTCGGCGTCGCAGGAAGCCTTGCACGGCTTCGTCGCGGCACTGAGAGCCAACGGTTTCCGCATCGCCGTCGACGACTATGGCGCCGACGATTCCGACATCAACCGGGTCAAGGAGTTGAAGCCGGATATCGTCAAGTTCGATGCCTACTGGATCACGCAGCTGATGGAGTCCGGCGCCGGCTTCGCGTTGCTGACCACCATGGTGAAGAACTTCGAGGAGCAAGGCATCCATACGGTGTTCGAAGGCATCGAGGAGGGCTGGCAACTGGAGCTCGCCGAGAAATCGGGTGCGTCGATGGTGCAGGGTTTCGTGCTGGCGCGACCCGAATTGGCGCCGACCAGCTTTGGCGTCTTCGACAAGGCCGGGCAGGCGCCTGTCGCTGCTGCCGTCGACACGTCTGCTGCTGCCGTGGCAACGCCTTCGGCGCGGCCGGTCAAGGCCTTTGGGCGCCGCGTGGCGACATGAGAGGTGATCGGCGGCGCAATGTCGGCGATGCGATCCGGGTCGACGAAGTCGGCATCGAATACGGCATGTATGGCGAGTTCCGGCTGCGCAGCGCCTATCAGCCGATTTTCGCGCCGCGCGGCCGGTTCCTTCACGCGGTCGCGGCCGAAGCCCTGATCGAGCCGCACCGTGCGGGCCGCCCCGGCGCGCCAAAGATGTTCTTCGAAAGCGTTGCCGTCTCGGACCGGCTGTTTGTGGAAACCATGTGCCGGGCGCTGCATCTCAGGAATTTTCGCAATATCGGCGTCGACGGGCTCGACCTGTTCTTCAACTACAATCCGTTGATCAACGACCATGCCGGGCGGGCACTGGCCGAGATTCGCCTGATGACCAGGCATCTCGGCGAGTTCGGCCTGGCGCCGGCCATGCTGGTCTGCGAAATCACCGAACAGGCGGCGGACGACGCGCTTCTCGCGCGGCTGGTGTGCGAAATGCGGCGCGACGGCATCCGCATCGCCATCGATGATTTCGGCACCGGGCACTCGACCGAGGAGCGGGTGAGCCTGCTCAAGCCCGACATCGTCAAGATCGATGGCACCTGGTTCGCGGAGTTCTGTCGCCACGCTGCCGCTGAACGGTTCTTCCGCCCGCTGGTTTCCAGCTTGCATGACCGCGGCGCCAAGGTGCTGGTCGAAGGCATCGAGCAGCCCACCCATCTGCGCGTCGCGCTCGAAGGCGGCGTCGACCTGCTGCAGGGTTTTCTCCTCGCCCGCCCAGCCTTGGCGGGGACCGTTTTCGAGGAAGAGCCACTCAACATCGACACGCTGCTGGGTACCGGCGGCAATGTCGTCCCGCTGTTCGGCTAGGGGCGCCACTATTCACACATCAGCGGCGCTGATCGTCGCGACAAAACAAATCATTGGTTGAGTCCGCCGCCGCTGCGATAATCGCGCGGAGAGAGTGCTCGGGGGAACAGCCATGATACTTTACGGCATGATAGACAGCGGCAATTGTTACAAGCCGCGCCTGCTGATGGCGAAGCTTGGCCTGGCCTTCACCAACGTCGAGGTGAGTTCGCACACCGGCGACACACGCAAAGCCGACTTTGTCGCCAAGAACCCGAACGCCATGGTGCCGCTGCTCGAGTTCGACGATGGCCGGCGGCTGGCCGAATCCAACGCCATCCTGCTCTATCTCGCCGAAGGCACACGCTTCCTGCCGGCGGACAGGTATGAGCGTGGGCTCGCGTATCAATGGCTGTTCTTCGAACAATACAGCCACGAGCCCTACATCGCCGTGCGCAAGGCGCTGCTGACCTTTCCCGAACGTGCTGGGGATGCGACCCCGGAGCGGCTGGCGGTGACGCTGGAGCGCGGCAACAAGGCGCTCGGCGTGATGAACAGGCATCTGGAAAACAATGCCTTCTTCGCCGGCAGCGCGCTCAGCGTCGCCGACATCGCGCTCTATGCCTATACGCATACGGCGGAGCAGGGCGGTTTCCAGCTCGACGCCTATCCGGCGGTGTCGGCATGGCTTGGCCGCGTGGAAGCGGATCCGGGGCATGTGCCGATCGAGTGGGTGGGGTAGCCTTCTCCTCCTGAAGGAGGGGCTATTTCAACAAATGGTCGTAGTCGGCGTGGGTGCCGACCCAGAACCAGATCACATCTTCATTGTTGCGTATGGCAACAGCCCGATAGTTTTCGTCAACTCGCGCCGACCAATAGCGACCGACCTGTTTGAAATGCAGTGAGGGATGAAAAGGATCGAACGCAGTCGGGCAAAACGCCTGTCCGCCTTTGCTCTGATTGACGATGGCAGTTTTTCATAAGCCTCCCAGAACGATGGAGAGGCGACGTGGTTCACAGCCGCGTCCGACCAGCGCGATGGTCAGCCAGCGCCTGTTCGGCAAGCCTGTCCAAACGGCCCGTCTTCGCGTCGGCTTCCATCTGCCGGTCCCACATATCTGCCTGGAGCGCCTCGAACCAGGCGGCAAACGCCTTCAGTTCCTCGGGGCTCAGTTCGGCGACGGATTTTTCGATCTGCTCAAGTTTGGTCATGGCCGAATGGTACCACTACTGGGCTAAAAGTACCACAAGTTGGAACCATAGTGCGGGCTGCGCCACCTAACCCAGACAGCAAAAAAGGCGGGATAAATCCCGCCTTCCCATGCTTGGTAGCCTGATCGGGAGCGTCCGGTCCGGGCTGGCAGCTATCTGCTGATCCAGCTTGTCGGGTCTTTCCGCTCCAGCGCGCTTCTCGCGCGACTGTCAGTACATCCGTGACTTGCCGCGCGCCCCGAACTCTCGCCCGGCGCGCGCTATCGCAAAATCAGGCTGCCTTGCTCAGAGATCCAGCGGACGACTTGCCAGTGCGGCGGTCCTGCTCGATCTCGAAGTTGATCTTCTGGCCTTCGACCAGGGTCGACAGTCCAGCACGCTCGACAGCGGAGATGTGGACGAATACGTCCGCGCCGCCCGCGTCAGGCTGAATGAAGCCGAAGCCCTTGGTGGCGTTGAACCACTTGACCGTTCCAGTTGCCATTTAGATAGTCCTTCACATTTGCTTTAGATTGACCGGACCGAGGTCCAGCCGGTGTGCATCGAGATTTTGGAGATAGACGTCAGCAAACGCGATTATCGCGAGGCCCGGATCGATCGGCCGAAATATCAATGGAAGGCATATAGGCTGCTTTCGCACAAAAAACAAGACTGTGTGAGAAAGCCGTGATCAGGGCGCTGCCCAATGGCCGCCCCAATCGCGTGAGAGCGTCACGACGGATCGCGACGTCCCTGGGCGGCGGATCAGGGAGAGGACCATGAAAACCATTCTGCTTGCCGCCTGCCTGACGCTTGTCGCCGCTCAGGCTCAGGCGATCTCGCGCTACGACCCGACGCGTATGAGCTGCGGCAAGGTTCAGGCGACGATCGCCCGGCAGGGGGCGGTCATCCTGCGCTACCAGTCGAAGCGAGTGCCGGGACTGTCGCTCTACGACCGCTATGTGCAGAGCCAGCGATTCTGCAGCATGGGCGAGGTGAGGACACGAGCCTACGTGCCGAGCGCCGACACAAAGTCCTGCCCGGTCTACAACTGCAAGCGGCCGGACAACGACCGGCATTTCCGCCGGCGGTTCTTCCATAACAACTAGCGCTTGTCGACCGGCAGCCATTGCTCTCAATCCCGGATATGCTCCGTGAGCATGGATACGAATTGCGTCACCTTTTGCGGGCGAAAGCGCGCCGCCGGATAGACCACGTGAATGCCGCCGGAGGGCAGCGCCCAGTCGGGGAGCACGTGGACGAGGCGCCCCTGCGATAGATAGTCGACGACCAGATAGTCCGGCAGAACTGCCAGTCCGCCGCCGGCGAGCGTCGCTTCCAGTACGGCGGGCGTCGAGTTGATGGAGAACGCCTCGCGCAGGGTGATGGTGCGCGGCTCGGAATCGCCTCGGGTGAAGTTCCAGGTGAACGGCTTGCGAAGCACGGCATTGGCAACGAGCGGCAAGGAAGAAAGATCTTCCGGCTTGTCCACCCTGATCCCGGCCGCGAAATCCCGCGACGCGACCAGGATTTGCCGGAAGGTGCCGATGCGTCGCGCCTGCTGGCTGGAGTCATCCAGCCAGCCAACCCGGATGGACAGGTCGATCTTGTTGCCGATCAAGTCAATTATGGCATCGGAAATGACCAGTTCGACGCCGCAGGCCGGAAATCTCTGGCGAAAGCGGGCGGCGATCGGGGCCAGCACGATCGCGCCATAGTCATTGGACGCGGAAACACGCAGCACACCGGCCACCTCGGCGTTGGCCTCGCCAACCTCGGCGACCGCTTCTTCGACATCCCGCAGGATCAGAACGCAGCGTGCATGCAGAAGACGGCCTGCTTCCGTCGGCTCGACCCTTCGCGTCGTGCGCACGAGAAGCGTGGTCCGCAGCTCAGCCTCGAGGCGAGCGACTTGTTGGCTGACGACTGTTTTCGTGATGCCAAGCCGCTCGGCCGCGCGGGTAAAGGAACCTGCGTCGACCACGGTGGCAAAATAGGCGAGGCGATTGAGGTTTATCGATTCCACCACGAAGGCTCATTGTAAGCTTTCAACATACAGTTTGTATTATTACGGCCAATTTATTGATTAATCCAGAGGGCTTACCGTGCCGTCTACCGTCCGCCCTGCGGGCCCGTAGCCGCACCCGATCCCCTTTCATTCAACGGAGATATTCCATGTTCACGAGGAGACAGATCATGAAGACCTCATTGGCCCTCGGCGCAACCGCCGTTTTCGCGCCCATCGACAGCGGCCAGGCCGCCGGCGCCAAGCTTGGCTGGAAACACTTCCCGGCGGGTCCAAACGGCTTCTTCCGTGCGCCGGTGCTGCTGTCGGGGCCGAGCGAAGCCCTGTTGATCGACGGCGGCTTCACCTATCCGGACGGCAAGGCGCTCGCCGATGCCATCAAGGCCACCGGCAAGAAGCTGACCACCATCTATGTCACTCAGTCTGATCCCGATTACTACTTCGGCCTGAAGCCGGTGCGGGACGCCTTCCCTGAGGCAAAAGTCATCGCTGCCTCCGCCACGCTGGAAGCCATCAAGGGCAATGTGGAGAAGAAGCTCGCCGTCTGGGGTCCGCAACTGAAGGAAAATGGCCCGCAGGCGCTTTCCGACATCGTCCTCCCCGAGGCATTCGACGGCGCAACGCTGACGGTCGATGGCGAGACTGTAGAGATCGTCAATGCGGAAGAAGGATTGGCCAACCGCCGCTATCTGTTCGTGCCGTCACTCAATGCCGTTTTCGGCGGGGTGATGATCTTCTCGGGCGTTCACGTCTGGACCGCCGACACGCAGACCAGGGAAAGCCGCGCCGCCTGGATCAAGACGCTGGACGCGATTGCCGCCCGCAAGCCCGCTGTCGTGGTGCCCGGCCACATGGCCCCCGATGCCGCGATCGGTCCTTCGGCGGTGGAGTTCACCAAGTCCTATCTCCTCACCTTCGAGGAAGAACTGGACAAGGCGGCAGACAGCGCCGCGTTGAAGGCCGCCATGGAGACCCGCTTCCCCGGCCTCGGTATGGGCGTCGCCCTCGATGTCGGATCCAAGGTCGCCAAGGGCGAGATGAAGTGGGGCTGATATGGCGACGAACCTCGATTTGATCCGTGGAACCTACGAGGGAACTTCCGAGGAGAACGGCCGCAATCTGCTGGCCGTTCTTTCCGCCGACATCGAATGGACCGAGGCGGAAGGATTCCCCTATGCCGGCACCTATGTCGGCATCGAGGCCCTGATGCAGGGGGTCTTCAAGCGGCTCGGCTCGGAGTGGATCGGATACCACGCCGACGTGCACAGCTTCATTGCCGATGGCGACCGGGTGGCGGCCTTCGGCGTGTATTCCGGTACATATAAGGCGACGGGAAAATCCATGACTGCCCCCTTCGCTCATCTCTACGAGCTGCGGGACGGCAAGATCATCCGCATGCGGCAGTATGTCGATACGGTGCTCGTTGCGCGCGCACTGGCCTGACACCGAAGCAACCGAGGGAGACATCCGTGCTGCAACTTAAATCCTTCGCGGCGGCCGCTTTCGCGGTCGCGGCCCTCACGGCCGCGGCGCATGCGGGAAACACCAAGCCGGTCAAGCAGGTGCTGCAACAGCATGAATTGACTCAAAAAAACAGGACGCTTGTCCTGAAAGCCTATCAGGCGCTGTTCGGCGACCATGACCTTACCGCGCTGGACCGCTATTGGGCCGAGGCTTACATTCAGCATAACCCGACGATGACGGATGGCCGAGACTCGGTCAAAAAGCTTCTCGAAAGCATGGGTGTCGCCAATTGGCCAAAACAAAAAGTCGACTTCAAGCGGGTGATCGCCGAAGGCGACCTCGTCATGACCCAGGTCGTTCAACCGAAGGCAGGCAACATGCCGGAGACGGTCATCGTGGACATTTTTCGCGTTGAAAACGGCAAGATCGCCGAGCATTGGGACGTGATGCAGCCGGTGCCCGCCAACCCGGTCAATAAGCGACCGATGTACTGATCCAGGCCTTCTGCCAGCGCCGGCCGCCGCTCAAAACCCGAACGATACCTGCGCCGGGGGCGGCGGGCCGACGCGCACGCCTTCCATGGCCAGCATCTTCTCCTTGGTGACCGAGCCGCCCGGCGCCGAGAAGCCGCCGATCTTGCCGCCGGCGGCAAGGATGCGATGGCAAGGGATGACCAGCGGCACCGGATTGGCGCCAAGGGCGGCCCCGGTTTCGCGGGCGAGCCCGGCATGGCCGGCGGTCTTGGCCAGCTCACCATAGGTGGTGGTTTCGCCGAAGGAGAGTTTTCGCGCCGCGTCGTAAATGGCGAGGCGGAAATCGTCGACGCCGTCGAGATCGACCGGTACGGCGGAGAAATCGACATCCTCGCCCGCCGCATAGGCCTTGATCGCTGCGATCAGCTCGACCACCCATGGCGGCTGCGCCGTGGAAGCGGAAACGCCACCGTGACGCAGCAGGCGCCGTTCCACCGCTTCGCGGCTGCGTTCGGGCAGGCAGAGCCGGATCAGGCCCTTTTCGCTCCAGGCAATGCCCATGAAACCGATCACTGTTTCTAACACTGCGTGGCCGGCCGTGATCGAAGCTGTCGTGACCATGATGCGTTCCTTCCCGCAAAGTGGCGAAA
Organism: Mesorhizobium sp. M7A.F.Ca.CA.001.04.2.1; assembly: GCF_003998485.1. Taxonomy (NCBI): domain Bacteria; kingdom Pseudomonadati; phylum Pseudomonadota; class Alphaproteobacteria; order Hyphomicrobiales; family Phyllobacteriaceae; genus Mesorhizobium; species Mesorhizobium sp. M7A.F.Ca.CA.001.04.2.1. The sequence goes on along the minus strand of NZ_RZQT01000056.1, from coordinate 1,555 downwards.
TCCGGGATTCGTCCCAGTACATATCCGGAACAATATGGCATCGCCGCCTGCGTCTCGCCACCCGAAAACCACCTGATCGCCCCGATTGCCCGGCCTGAATCGCTGGTGTAAGGGATTTCTTAACAACCCGACAAACCGGACCCGAGCGCGGCTTGCCAGCAAAACTCAACCTTATCGCGATCGGCGTGATCCTGGCCGCCGCCGGCATCAGCGGCTGCACGTCGACCTCGCAGATGAAGTCCGCGCCTGCTCTCACCGAAACAGCGACCGCCGCCGGCGCTGATGCCGGCTTCACCGTGCCTCTGCCGGAGACGGTTTCGGTGCTGCCGGAATCATCGGGGATCGCCCCCGTTCAGACGGCCGAGCTGCCGCCCGATCCCGCCGCACAGCCGGCTGCGGCGACCGCCGCTTTTGCCGGATCGACACCGGCGGCACCAGCCGTGCCTGCGGTTATGACCGCCAATGCCTGGCAGGCGCCGCCGCCGGCAAATGCGAACGAACCGGTCAAGGCGGCCGAGACTTATACGACCGCGGGGCTGATCGTGCCGGCAACCGCCAAGGGCGACCGCATGCCCGGCGTCCAGCAGGTCGCCTATGTCGTGCCGCAGAACCCGGCGGCCCTGGTCCAGTTTCCGGCAGGGCCCGTGCAAGAAGAACACGCGACGGGCGTGCGTGGCGATGTCGAGCGGCTGATCGAGAAATATGCGGCGATCTACCAGGTGCCGGTGGACCTGGTGCGCCATGTCGTCAACCGCGAGAGCACCTTCAACCCGAAAGCCTACAACAACGGCCATTGGGGACTGATGCAGATCAAGCACGCGACGGCACGCGGCATGGGCTATGACGGACCGGCCAAGGGCCTGTTCGACGCCGAAACCAATCTAAAATACGCGGTCAAATATCTGCGCGGCGCCTGGCTGGTGGCCGGCGGCAACGCCAAGAAGGCCGACTGGCTCTATCAGACCGGCTATTATTACGACGCCAAGCGCAAGGGCCTGCTCGAGGCGACCGGCCTTGGCCGCGACCGCCAGCGCCGTCGCCTGCAACCCGACGCCTGAGCGCGATGCCTGAACCGCGCCCGCCGGCCCTGAACGACATCCGGCTGCGCAAGATCCTCGACGAGACGCTGGTTCCGCCGCACTGGCCCGACGGCTTTGTCATGCGCAGTTTCGAGCCTGGTGACGCGCCCGCCCTGCATGCGCTTTTGACGGAAGTGTTCGATGACGGCGCCGATGGTCCGTTCGACGAGTGGTGGCCGCGTATCGCGGACGATCCCGAATTCGACCCGGCGCTGTGCTTCCTCGTCATCGACGCCAAGGGCCGGCTGGCGGCGGCGGCGCTGTGCTGGACCCGCGCCTTCGTCAAGGATCTTGCCGTTCATCCCGAGGCGCGCGGCAAGGGTGTTGCCGAAGCGCTGATGTGGCACGCCTTCGCCGTTTTTCGCGAACGCGGCGCCGACCATGTCGACCTCAAGACCAACACGGTCGAGAATCCCGCCGCCGTCCGGCTCTATGAGCGGCTGGGTATGATGCCTGTCGCCTGGGAAGGCTAGGGT